>NZ_CDWTNB010000005.1:0-54934 GCF_977947065.1 Frankia sp. CgJB1 | reverse complement strand
GACGACGAGCATCCGGCAGAAGCTCGCCGCCTTCTACAACGATACGCAGTAGGTCAGAACTCGGCGCACGGCTTCGACATCCGACACAGGTACGAACGGGCTCCGCACGACGCGCCATCGCAAGTCTATCCCGCTCGGCCCCGAGAATGGCCACCCGCGGCAGGCGATCGCCACGGTACCGCAGCTGGTCCCGATCGTCGAGGCGCACCAGCGGAGCCCCGTTCGGATCCGCTCCCACCGCCCTCGCCGGAGTCCTCGGTGTCAGAGTGGATGTCGATGCGCCACCCCGTCAGCCGGGCGGCGAGCCGGGCGTTCTGCCCCTCGCGACCGATGGCCAACGACAGCTGGTAATCGGGCACCACCACCCGCGCCGAGCGGCTCGCCGGGTCCGTCACCTCGACCCGGGCCACCCGGGCCGGGGACAGCGCGCTCCCGACAAAGGTTGCCGGGTCGGCCGACCAGTCGACGATGTCGATCTTCTCGCCCCGCAGCTCGGCCATGACGGCACGCACCCGGCTGCCCATCGGCCCGATGCACGCGCCCTTGGGGTTGACCCCGGCCACCCGGGACCGCACCGCTATCTTGCTGCGATGCCCAGCCTCGCGGGCGATCGCGGCGAGTTCCACGGTGCCGTCGGCGACCTCGGGCACCTCCAGCCGGAACAGCCCCTTCACCAGCTCGGGATGGGTGCGGGACAACGTCACCGTGGGTCCGTGCTGCCCCCGCGCGACGTGCACCACATAACACTTGATCCGGTCACCGTGCTCGAGCCGCTCGCCGGGAACCTGCTCGGCCGGCGGCAGGACACCCTCGACGGTGCCGAGATTGACGAGCACGACCCTGGAGCCGGCCCGCTGTTCGTGATGTTGCACCACACCGGAGACGATCTCGTGCTCCCGGTCAGCGTACTGGCCGTAGGTGACCTCCTGCTGGGCCTCGCGCAGCCGCTGCATGATCACCTGTTTAGCGATCATAGTCGCGATCCGCCCGAAGTCCGCCGGGGTGTCGTCGTACTCCCGGCTGGTGCCGTCCGGACCCCGTTCCCGGGCGAGGACGGAGACATCTCCGGTCGTCCGGTCGATCACCACCCGGGCGTCCTGCGCGGACCCGGCCGTGTGGTGATAGGCCGTCAGCAGTGCCGTCTCCATCGCCTGCACCAAGGTGTCAAAGGCAATGTCCTTCTCCTGCTCGATTCCGCGCAGCGCGGCCACGTCGAGCTTCACCGGGTCATCTCCTTACCGGCCGCGCCCCGGGGGCCGGCCTCCCGGCCGTCGTCATTAGGATTCCCTCCCCGGCGCCGCCGGAAGATCGTCGCTCGGCTCCCCAGACCCGAGATCGGCTGTCTCGCCGGGTTCCACCAACGCGGCGGACGAAGACGGCGTCTCCACCGACTCGACAGAAAGATCATCATACGCCTCGGCCGAGAACTCGACCTCGACAGTAGCCCGGGCCACCTGTGCGAAGGTCACCCGCGCAAGCCGCCGGCGCGGGGGGCGTCCGGGCCGCGCGGGATCCGTCGCCACCGCCAGGTCCGCCCCCGATTCGTCGGCGGAGAGGACACGCCCGGCGAGAACGATGCCGTCTCGATCACATACCGTGACAAGCCTGCCGATCGCGCGGCGCCAGTGCCGAGGCTCGGTCAGCGGCCGTTCGACGCCCGGTGAGGTGACCTCGAAAACATAAGGCCCGGCGACCAGGCCCTGGCCGTTGGTCTCGGCGGCGTCGAGCAGCTCGGAGGCGAGCCGGCTGGCGTCCGCGACCGCGTCCAGGTCGACTCCGCCGTCGCGGTCCACCACCACCCGCACCACGCTGCGCGATCCGGCCCGTGCCACCGTCACATCCTCGAGATCGAAACCCGCGTCGGCGAAGCCGGCCGCCAGCCGAGCCCGCAGCGCCGTCCGAACGCCGCCGCGCCCGCGGGCCGATCCGGATGGGCTCCGGTCGCGCGCGCGGCCGGCCTCCCCCGCCCCTGCCACTTCGACCGTCCCTTCCCGCATCCGCGATGCCTGATCATCCGCCGGACCCACGACGCCGCTCCCCACGCCGTAGGCCGGCCGCCACATTGTCATCTCCCGGGGGCGATACCCAGGTTCGGCCGGCGCCATCAAGCCGTGCGACCCTCGTCGACCCGACCTGCGGCACCGTCGAACAACGAGGACCGACCGCCGACGGTCCCGCCGGGCTGGGCCGTCACAGGGGCGAACGGCATCCCGGGTGAGATCCATAGCCTACGTCCGCCCCGACCGGAGTCCGTCGCGACCCGGGGGTAACCGGATCAGGCCGCGCGGACCACACGGCGATCCGGACGACAGCAGGGGATGTGCGAAGCTGCGACGGTGGATCCGGCGAACCTCACCCACGCCTCCCGACGACGGGTCCTCGCCGGGCTGACCGGCCTCACCCTCACCGGATTTGCCGGATTTACCGGATTCGAGGCCGCCGGGTGCAGCACCACGGTCGCGACGAACCGGACCGGTCCCGCAGTGGGCCTGGGCGGCGACGACCGCCGGGCGGCGAGGGCCGCCGCCGTCCGGGCGACCGCGCTGGCCGCGGCATACCGGACGGCGGCCGAGCGCCACCCGTCCCTGCGTCCCCTGTTCGACACGCTGCGGGCCCATCACGAAGTCCAGCTCCGGACCTTGGCCGAACAGTTCCCGGGCTCCGCACCGACCACGCCGGCCCAGGCAGCCATACCGACCCAGGCGGCCATGCCGACCCGGACGATCGGGCGCGACGGCGCCGGGACGGCGGGAACGGCGCAGCTCGTCGACGAGTCACCCACGGCCCGCGCCGCCACCATCGCCTCCCTGACCGGGATGGAGGGTGCGGCGACGAACGCGGCCCGCACCGACTGCCTGCGCGCGGGCGGTCCGCTCGCGTCCCTGCTGGCGAGCATGTGCGCCGCCGGGACCGCACATGCGGAGCTGCTGGCCCTCTCTGCGAGCCGGGTGTCCGGATGACCGCCGGCACACCACCGGGCGATCCGGCGTCGGCGACCCCCACGGAATCGACCGCCGCAACCGACCACCCGGATCCCGCGGGTGTCGCGGCGCTGGTCACGATGCTCACGGCCACGTATGCCGCCGTCTACGCCGCCGCGGCGGCGGGAGGTGCCCTCGCGCCGCTCGGCCCGGCCGCGGCGCAGGCGCGCGAGCTCGCACGACTGAGCTATCTGGCGCACCAGGCGCTGCGCGACGACCTCATCACCGCGATCCGGGCCCGCGGCGGGGAGGCGCCACCGGCACTGCCCGCCTATCGACTCCCCGTCGCACCGGAGGGAATCGGGGCGGCACTGGCCCTCCTGGCCAGGATCGAGGACGCCTGCGCCATGGCGGCCCACGACGCCGTCACCGTGCTCGTCGGGGACGTCCGTGCGCTGGCCCTGGACGCGCTGACCGGCACCGCCGTACGCGCGCAGCGGGCCCGCATCGCGGCCGGCATGCCGCTGGCGGCCGCGAGCCGCGCGCTACCGGGGACGTGACCTGGTGTCCAGGGAGGCCGGGCCCGCTCCAGGAAGCGGGCCGCTCCCGTCAGCGGGTGACCCACGCGTCGGGGTCGCCGCCGAGGGTGGTCACGATGTCCGGAAGCTGACCACTCGCCACGTCAGCGAGGGTCACGGCCTCCAGCACCCGCCGCAGGTTCACCCGAACCGCGATCCACACATCCTGCAGGTTCTTGGCCGCGCCGTCGTAGTTCGTGTCCTCGGGACGCCGGCCTCGCACGCTGGCGAGCGGACCGTCGGTCGCCCGGATCACCGTGGCGATGGTGATCCGGTCGGGAGGAAGGCTCAGCTGGTATCCCCCGTCCGCGCCCCGGCGGCTCTGGACCAGCCCCGCCCGGCGTAGATCGGTGAGGATGTTCTCGAGGAAGCGCAGCGGCAGATCCTGCGCCGCGGCAAGCGCCTCGCCCTTGACGAGCCGACCGTTGCTCGCGGCCAACGTCAGGAGTGCGCGCAATGCGTAGTCGGCGCGAGCGGAGATCTGCATGCATCCATTCTGCCGCCGGTCCTCGCCGAATGGGTGGGCCGGGTCGGCAGCGGGCGAGGCGCGGCCCCGCGCCAACGGGCGCTGTTCCCGCCGCCGGCTCGGTCGAACGAGCCTGCCGGCCAACGAACCTGCCGGCCGGGGAATCGGGGACTTCCTCAGCCAGCCCTCTCGGGATGGGGGGCGTCCGTGCCGCCGTCGGCGGAGGAGGTGGCCGTGGTGGCGGCTCCGACCGCCGCCACTTCCTTTGTACCGGCCGCGGCGGACCCGCCGGCGCTGCCGCCCCGGCGACGCCGAGCCGCCCGGACCGCCGTCGTATCCTCCGCAACCAGCCCACGGCGCTGCCGCATCCGCTGGTCCACCGCGTTGAATCCGGCATCGATGAGCACCCCGACCACGAAGATCGTGATCATCGAGGCCAGTACCCCGACCGTGTCGAGCAGTTCGCGGGCATTCTGCAGGTCGGCCCCGACGGACGGATGCCCCGGAACGATGACCAGCAACTCGCCGGCCATCAGGCTGCGCCAGGCGAACGCCCAGCCCTGCTTCAGGCCCGCGAGCACCGAGGGCAGGGCCGCCGGTACCACGATATACCGGTAGAGGGACAGACCACGCGCGCCCATGCTGCGGCCGACCTGGACCAGTAGAGGCGGCACGTAGTCCACGCCGTAGATGACGCCGTTGGCCACCGACGGCGCCGCCCCGAGCACCACCACGAACATGATCGCGGACTCGCTGAGCTTGAACAGCAGGACGGCGAGCGGGAACCAGACGATCGAGGGCATCGTCTGCACCGCGGTGATGAACGATCCCACCGCGGTACGCAGGACCCCGAAGCGGGACACCGCGATCCCGACCACGGTGCCGATGAGCACGGCGAGGGCGTATCCCTCCAGGGCCCGGACCAGGGTGCGGGCCAGAGCGTCCCAGAAGTGTCCGCTGCCCAGCTGGTCGACGAACTCGCCCAGCGCCTCGCCCGGCCCGGGCAGCACATAGCTGGGCTTCCAGCCGCTCCAGACGACGATCTGCCAAAACAGCAGGAACAGGAGCAGAGCGCCGAGCTTCGGCCAGGTGGCCGCCCAGGCGCGGGCCGCGAACGGCCGCCGTTGCGCGGTCGGGATGTCCAGCGCGTCGAGGCCGGCGAGGGCCACGTCGACGTCGAGGGGCTCGCCGGCCTCGACGCGCCCGGCACTCTTACGGCTGGGGACGCTGACGTCAGTGGCCATGGCGGCCAACCTCCTCGCGTAGCCGCGCGGTCACCTCGGTGGCGAGCTCCGAAACGTGGGTGGAGTCGAGCCGGCGGGGGCGGTCGATATCGACGTCGAAGATCTCCACGACCCGGCCGGGCCGGGAGGACAGCAGCACGATGCGGTCACCGAGCCGGACCGCCTCGCGCACATCGTGGGTGACGAAGATGACGGTGACCCCCGTCTCCCGCCAGATCCGTTCGAGTTCGTCGTGGAGCAGATCGCGGGTCATCGCGTCGAGCGCACCGAACGGCTCGTCCATGCACAGGATGTCGGCCTCCTGCGCGAAGGCCCGGGCCAGGCTCACCCGCTGGCGCATGCCGCCGGACAGCTCATGGGGGCGCTTCGCGGACAGGCCGGCCAGCCGGACCATCGCGAGCAGGCTCTCGACCCGGTCCCGCCGCTCGGCCTTGCCGATCCCCCGCAGCCGCAGCGGCACCTCCACGTTGCCGCCCGCCGTCAGCCAGGGCAGCAACGCCGAATCCTGGAACATCATCCCGACCCGCCGGCCGGTGGTGTCAACGACGCCCACGGAGGGCTGGTCGAGACCGGCGATCAGGGCGAGCAGGGTCGATTTCCCACAGCCGGACGCACCGAGGAGACAGACGAACTCGCCCGCCCGGACATCCAGGGAGACGTTGTCGAGCGCCTTGACGCTGGCGGGCCCGGATCCGAAGACCCGGCTGACGCGGTGGATGCGCAGCGCGGTGTCGGTGAGTACAGCGGTGTCGGTGAGTACAGCGGTCATGGTTCATTCCCCCGTCGCGGTGTATGCGGCCGGTGTGCATGGACGGACGGACGGATGGACCAAGCCGGGGCATCGATGATCGACACCCCGGTCCGGTCGTCGCCCTGTGGTCTCGGACCGAGGTTCAGCCGGCCCGGCTACCGGGGGTGCCGCGGGTCAGGAGTCGGAGACCGTCGGTGTGCCCTGCTTGGCGAGGATCTCGTTGAGGACCGTCAGATCGAACAGACCGTCGAGCTTCGGGTTCTCGATGAGGCCGAGCTCCTCCTGGTGCTTCGCTGAGGTGAACAGGGACGCCGCGATCGGGTCCGGAGTGAAGGTCAGCCCCTTCCAGGCCGAGGTGAGGATCTTGTCGGACAGCGGCTTGCCGCTCAGCTTGCCCAGTGCCGTGTTGGTGACCTTCGCGCCGGCGTCACGGTCGGCGTTGAGCGCGTTGATCGATTCCACGTTCGCCGTGATGAGCCGGCGGACGATCTCCGGGTTCTTCTTCAGGTAGTCCGTGCTCACCAGAAGCACCGTCGTGACGAACTGGCCCTTGGTCTCCGGCCACTCGTCGGCCTCGTTGACGAGCACCTTGCCCCCCGCGGCGACGAGCCGGGAGGCTATCGGCTCGGGCACCCAGGACCCGTCGATGGCCTTGCTGGCGAAGGCGTCCACCGTCACGGTGTTGTCCTGGGGCTTGATGGAGACATCACCCCCGCCCTGGGGGTCGGTCTTCAGCCCGTTCTCCTTGAGGAAGTACCGCAGCGCCACGTCCTGGGTGTTGCCCAGGCTCGGGGTGGCGAGCGTGGTGCCCTTGAGCTGCGCGACGGAGGTGATCTCAGGCTTGACCACCAGCGACGCACCACCCGAGGTGGCGCCGGAGACGATCCGAACCGCCTCCCCGTGCGACTTGATGAAGCTGTTGACCGCCGGGTTGGGACCGATATAGCCGGCATCGATGGCGCCGGACAGAATCGCCTCCGCCTCCTGCACGCCGGAGTTGAAGGTCGACGTCTTGAGCGTGACTCCAGAACCGAGGTCCTTGGCGAAGATCCCCTTCTCGACGCCGTAGAGAGCTGGCGCGTGGGTGAGGTTCGGGAAGTACCCGAGCCGCAGGGTGCCGGTGACCTGGCCGTCCGAGGCGACCGTCTGGGAGTCCCCGTCGTCACTCGAGCAGCCCACCACCGCCAGTACGAGCGCCCCCGCGGCGATGAGTGGCGTCGCTGCACGCCACAGTCTGCTCGGTCTCATAGATACCCCCTCACGCAGGCTGACGCCCGCGCCATGCATGTCGATCGAAGTCATCGGGATGGTAAGCATGCCAGATGGTGCCCATCCTGGCCATGTGACTTCATCGCGATGACATCGTTCTGCAATATCTTTGACCGGCCAGATGCACATAGCCGACAAAACGGACATTGCTGGGGATCAAAGAGGCCCCGGACACCATCGGAGCGGGTCCGGGATGGTCTCAGACCGGGATCGATCTCAGGACAAGATCAACATCAGAACAGGATCGACGCGAAGGTCCCGACCCGCTGGAAGCCCACCCGGTCGTAGACCCGGCGGGCGGCATGGTTGAAGTCGTTGACGTACAGGCTGACCAGTGGGGCGAAGGCGGCCCGCGCCAGCGCGACCACACTCGCGGTTCCCGCGGCGCCAAGGCCGCGCCCACGCAGCGCCGGGTCGACCCAGACGCCCTGGATCTGGCAGACGTCGCCCGCGACGGCGCCGATCTCGGCCTTGAACAGCACCCGGCCGTCGGCGATGTGGGCGAAGGAACGCCGCTGACCGACGAACTCGGCGACGCGGGCGCGGTAGAGGGCACCGCCGTCAGCGAGCACCGGGGACACCCCGATCTCCTCGGTGAACATGGCGATGCAGGCCGGCAGGATGACGTCCAGCTCGTCCGGGCGCACCGGGCGCACCGCCGGATCTGGGGCGACCCGCGGCGGGCGGTCGATCACGAGCAGGAGCTGGTCGGCCCGTACCTCCCGGGCCCGCCCCCAGGTCGGCTCCAGATGCTTCCACATCGCCGTCACGGAGGAGGAGACGCCGACGATGGACGAGCAGCGCCGTCCCTGCAGGCGAGCCCGCTCGGCGAACAGTCTCGCCGAGGTGGGGCCTGCCGCCACGGGCCAGAGGTTGGCGCCGGAATAACACAGAGCGACCAGGCAGCCATCCACGGTGTGCCCCCACATCTCGGCGCCGAGACGCCACGGGTCGAGCCCGGCCGCCTCGACCCGAGATGCGACGAACACATCGGCGACCGGGTTGCGGGCCAAGAGCTCGCGGACGGCCGGAAGATCCCTGTCGTCAAGCAGACGGGTCGGCGCGGACCGCAGAGGTAGGCCCATCCGGTCGAACGTTAACCCACGGAAACCGAGGGTTCGCCGGACGGGGTGCCGTCCGGCGCCATCGCCTCGGCCAGCCGCATGGCTTCCTCAATGAGGGTTTCCACTATCTGTGCCTCCGGAACGGTCTTCACGACCTCACCTCGGACGAAGATCTGACCCTTGCCGTTCCCGGAGGCGACGCCGAGATCGGCCTCCCTGGCCTCGCCCGGCCCGTTCACGACGCAGCCCATGACGGCGACGCGCAACGGGACCTCCATGCCCTCGAGACCGGCGCTGACCTGATTGGCAAGGGTGTAGACGTCAACCTGAGCCCGACCGCAGGAGGGGCAGGATACGATCTCGAGCTTACGCTGCCGAAGTCCTAGGGACTCCAGGATCGCGGTGCCGACCTTCACCTCCTCGACCGGCGGTGCCGACAGCGACACTCTGATCGTGTCACCGATTCCCTCGGCGAGCAGGGCCCCGAAGGCGACCGCGGACTTGACCGTGCCCTGGAAGGACGGCCCGGCCTCGGTGACACCGAGGTGCAGCGGGTAGTCGCAGGCCTGGGCGAGCAGCCGGTACGCCTGGATCATGACGACCGGGTCGTGGTGCTTCACCGAGATCTTGATGTCACGGAAGTCGTGCTCCTCGAACAGCGAGCATTCCCACAGGGCCGACTCCGTCAGCGCCTCCGGCGTGGCCTTGCCGTACTTCGCCAACAGCCGCTTGTCGAGCGAACCCGCGTTGACCCCGATCCGGATCGGAACGCCGGCGGCCTTCGCCGCGCGAGCAATCTCCCCGATCTTGTCGTCAAAAGCCTTGATGTTGCCGGGGTTGACCCGGACCGCGGCGCAGCCCGCGTCGATCGCGGCGAAGACGTACTTGGGCTGGAAATGGATATCGGCAATCACCGGGATCGGGGATTTGCGGGCGATCGCGGCGAGGGCGTCAGCGTCGTCCTGGCTTGGCACCGCGACCCGGACGATTTGGCATCCCGACGCTGTCAGCTGTGCGATCTGCTGCAGCGTGGCGTTGACGTCTGACGTCAACGTGGTGCACATCGACTGAACGGAGACCGGAGCGTCACCCCCGACCGGGACGTTGCCCACGTGGATCTGCCGGCTGTGCCGCCGCGTGCCGAGCGGACGGGCCGGAGCGGTTGGCATGCCCAGAGTTACGGTCACGTTGTCCTCACTGGCGAATCGGAGACGAAGATCGACGTGCGACTGACTCGGCCTGTCGGCTGCAGGAGGCAGGAGGCAGGAGGCACACCGTCGCGCATGTTCATACGGAATTACTGATTCAGGCGAATGGGATTGACAATGTCGGCGGACAGGACAAGCAGACTGAACCCGAGCAGTACGACGACCGTGGCGTACGTGGCTGGTAACAGTTTGGCGAAATCCACCTTCTGTACCGGACCGCGATAACCCCGGAGCCTGCGTAGGCCATGCCGGGCCTGCTCGAAGCCCAGCACGGCAATATGACCGCCGTCCAACGGGAGTAGGGGCAACAGGTTAAAAATTCCGACCGCGAGATTGATCGCGGCGACCAGAATGAGAAGATTCCGCACCCGGTCCACGGCCGAACTGCCCTCGGCCGAGACCACATCACCACCGATACGCGCCGCTCCCACCACGCTGATGAAACCCTGGGGGTCGCGGTCGTCGCTGAAGATATTAGCGATATCACCGATCCGGCGGGTCAGCGTCTCGTACATACCGGTGAACCCGGACCCGATGACATCGAAGGTGCGGGGCACGGCTTCGATCGGGTTGTAGTGCACTGTCTCGGTTCCCGGTCTGACGCCCAAGGCGCCGACCCGGTCGTCGCCCACCTGCCCGGTCTCCCGATCGCGCCTGACCTCCACCAGGTTCGGCGTGAGGGTGAGGGTGCGGCCGTCCCGTTCGACGACCATCACCGCAGGCCCCGCTCCGTGCGCACGCACCTGCCGGGTGAACTGCGCCCAAGTCGTGACCGGAACTCCGCCGAAGCTGACGATCCGGTCGCCCGGCCGCAGACCGGCCGCCGCGGCCGGCCCCGGTCCGGAACAGGTCGCGGTCGTGGCGACGCAGCTCGTCGCGCCGACCCTCGACTCGCTGATCGTGGTCGTGCCCAGGACGACAAGCACTCCGTAGACCAACACGATGGCGATGACGAAATGCACGAAAGAACCAGCCGACATGACCACGAGCCGGGCTCGCGCCCGCGCATTGTGGAAGGCGCGGGGTTCATCGGCCAGATCGATCTCCTCGAGCGGAGTCATCCCCTCGATCTTGACGAAACCGCCGGCCGGAATGGCCTTGATGCCGTACTCGGTCTCCCCCCGCCGCCAGGACCAGATAGTCGGCCCGAAACCGACGAAGAACTTGGAGGCCTTCATACCGTAGTGCCGGGCCGTCACGAAATGCCCGGCCTCGTGCGCGACGACCGACACCAGCAGGGCCAGTGCGAACGCCACAATGCCGAGAAGCTCCATCAGACCGCCCTCTCGGCGCCGGGGGGGCGACTCACACCATGTCCCGTTCGGTCTCGCGCCGGATCAGCCGCCCGGCCGCCGCCCGCGCGGCCCGTTCGGTGGCGAACACCTCCTCCACGCTGGGATGATCGATCACTTCGTGCTCGGCGATGACCTCGGCCACCAGGTCGACAATACGGATGAAGGGCAGCCGCCCGGCGAGGAAGGCGGCCACCGCCTCCTCGTTCGCGGCGTTGAAGACCGCGGGGGCGGTGCCGCCGCGCCGCCCGGCCGTGCGGGCGAGCTCCACCGCCGGGAACGCCACCTCGTCCAGCGGTTCGAAGGTGAGCGCCTGCGCCCGCGACCAGTCCATCGGCGGCTGCGCCTGCGCCACCCGGTCCGGCCAGCCGAGCGCCAGCGCGATGGGCAGCCGCATGTCCGGCGGGGAGACCTGAGCGATCGTCGAGCCGTCGGTGAACTCGACCATCGAGTGCACCAACGACTGGGGGTGCACGACGACCTCGATGTCGTCGTAGGGAACCCCGAAGAACAGGTGCGCCTCGATCAGCTCGAGCCCCTTGTTCATCAGGGTCGCCGAGTTGATCGTCACCAGGGGTCCCATATCCCAGGTGGGATGGGCCAACGCCTGCTCCGGGGTAACGGCGGCAAGCTCGTCGCGGCGGCGCCCGCGGAAGGGACCTCCGCTGGCGGTCAGCACCAGCTTGCGTACCTCGTCCCGTCGCCCGCCCCGCAGGCACTGCGCCAGTGCGGAGTGCTCGGAATCCACCGGCACCAGGCGGTCGGGGTCGCCACCGAGCGCGTCGAGCACCAACGGCCCCCCGGCGACCAGCGATTCCTTGTTCGCCAACGCCACCGTCCGGCCGGCGGCCAGCGCCGCGAGCGTCGGGGCCAACCCGACCGAGCCGGTGATGCCGTTGAGGACGATGTCGCACGGCCACGCCGCGATCTCGCTCGCGGCGTCGGGACCGGCGAGAATCTTTGGCACGGGGAACTCACCCCGACGGTAGCCCCGCCGCGACGCCTCGGCGAAGAAGGCCAACTGGAGGTCCTGAGCGGCCGAGGCCGCCGCCACTCCCACGGCCTGGACGCCGAGGTCCAGTGCCTGAGCGGCGAGCAGGTCCACCCGGGACCCGCCGCCCATCAACGCCACCACCCGGAACCGCTGCGGGTTGCGGCGTACGACATCTATCGCCTGGGTTCCGATCGAACCGGTGGACCCGAGCAGGACAACCTCACGCAGGATCGAAGCCTCCACCACGTCACCCATTCTCTCAGGCCCACCGACCGCTCGGCACCGCCCTGTTTGGTTCATGACAGGTGCCACCCGAAGATGCGCAATGGGTCCGGTGACAACTACGTTTCGTCAGGTCTGGTGGGCAGGACTTTGCGGTCGCCGCCCACCCCGATCGGCCACCCCGATCCGGGTGGCACGTCGGCCCGGTCGGTCACGTCGACGACGGCTCCGACGTCTGCTCATCCCCGGCCGGGCGAGAAAGAAGGTGTGGCGCCGGTTGCCGGCTGCCCGGACGGTTCGGCACCGGGGATGGCATCCGGGGAGGCGGACGACGCCGACGTGGTGGCGGGTCCGGAGGATGCGGCGGGTCCAGAGGATCCAGCCGCCGGTGCCGCGGGAGTCGGACTGGTGGCGACGCCCGGGCTGGCGGGACCGGCGGAGACGGCAGGGCCGGGCAGGCCACTCGTCGCGGACGTAGGCGTGTAACCGAAATAGGTCAACGCCACGATGGTGGCACTCAGGCTGACGGAGGTCGGACCCAGCGCCGGACGTGCCTGCGCCCCCGGCCAGGTGTGCCCCGCGCCCTGCATGGCCAACAGCCCGACGTCATGGCCGGCTGGGCAGCCGCTCCACACGGTGCGCTGCCAGGCAGCCGTGTCCCGGGAGGTCTGGCGGGCTCCGCTGCAGCCCAGAGCGGAGGCGTACCGGGCGAGCCGGTCCTCCACGGGCTGGGCGACGACTCCGGTGAAGGGGGCCGGCCGCGAAGCGCCTCCGCCGGTATACGGCGCGATCTGGTCCGAGGTCCCATGGATCTCCAGGACGTTGGTGGCGGGCTTGGCGCAGGAGCCGGGCAGCACGCTCGACCCGACGGTCACCGCCGCCGCAAGACGGCCCGGCAGCGCGCAGGCCAGCGTGAGCACCATGTTCGCGCCGTCCGCGTAGCCCACGGCGAAGACGCGTCCCGCCTCCAGGCACATCTGACCGACGAGGTCGTTGAGCAGCGCGCCGACGAAGAGCACGTCGTCGGGTCCCACCGCCTTCGATCTGGTGAAGTTCCACCGCCCCTGCATCCCGATCGGGGCGGCGACCACGAAGCCCGCCTTCGTCCCCTGATCGGCGAGCCGCGTGTACGCTTCCAGATCTTCCGGCGCCTGGTTCAGATCATGGAAATTGAAGATCAGCGGTAGTGGCCTGACCCGAGGACCCGCGGCCGGTACGGCGAGGACGTAGCCGCGCTCGGCTCCTCCCACCCGCAGCGTGCGGGTACCGATCCCGGACGGCAGGGTCTTCCCGGTGACGCAGCCGCTCTCGGGGGGTGGTGGGACCGTGGGCAACGGTATGGCCGACGCCACGGCGGCACCGGCGGCACGGCCGCCGGACGCCCCGAGAGCGGCCTGGGTCGCCGAGGTCTTCGCCGGCCCCGGCTCCTGGGACATCGCGTACCACAGGAGCAGCAGCAACACCCCGGCAGCGGCCGTGATCGGCAGCCATACGGTGTTCGTCGCCCGGATATCCGGGCGGGAGGCCCCCCGGCGTCGGCTCGTCGGACTACCGAAGGACACGGTCACCGTCAGACGTCGCGCTCCCCGCGCCACCGAACTCGGCGGGACGGTCGGATCCGACCTGCTCCGGCTGGTCCGTCCGCTCCGGCTTCCCGGCCGGCTCGGCCGCAAGCTGTCCGCAGGCTGCCGCGATCTCCCGGCCCCGGGTGTCGCGCACCGTCGTCACGATGCCGCGGTCACGGAGCCGGCGGACGAACGCGCGCTGGCCGGCCGGGACGCTGGCGCGCCATGAGGATCCACCGGTTGGATTCAACGGAATGAGGTTCACATGCGCGAGCCGGCCTACGAGCAGGTCCGCGAGGGCGTCGGCGCGTTCCACGTCATCGTTGACCCCATCGATCAGCGCGTACTCGACGCTTACCCGTCTGCCGGTCACCTCGGCGTACTCCCAGGCGGCCGCGAGCACCTCGGCCACCGGCCAACGGGTGTTGATGGGGACGAGTTCGTTCCGCAGAACGTCGTCCGGGGCGTGCAGGGACACCGCCAGAGTCACCGGCAGGCCCTCTCCGGCGAGGCGACGGATCGCCGGAACGAGGCCGACAGTGCTGACCGTCAGGCCGCGCGCCGACAGGCCCCGCCCGTCGGGAGGGTGAGCGGTGAGGCGGCGTAGCGCGACAATCACCGCGGCGTAGTTCGCCAGCGGCTCGCCCATCCCCATGAAGACCACGTTCGACAACCTGGTCGCGCCGCCCGCGAGCTCACGGCGCTGAAGAACCCGGGCGGCGTGCACGACCTGTTCGACGATCTCCGCGGTCGACAGGTTGCGGGTCAGCCCGCCCTGACCGGTGGCGCAGAACGGGCAGCCCATGCCGCAGCCCGCCTGGCTCGACACACAGACCGTCGCGCGACCCGGATATCTCATGATCACAGACTCGAGAGATGCGCCGTCCACGGCCCGCCACGCCGTCTTGCGGGTCAGACCGTCGTCGCAGCTCAGCGTCCGCACCGGGACGAGCAGCCTCGGCAGCAGGGCGTCGAGGAGCGGCTGGCGGTCCCGCTCCGGCAGGTCGGTCATCGCCTCGGGCTCATCGGCGGCGATCAACCGGGCATAATAGTGCCGGGCCACCTGATCGGCGCGGAAGGCCGGCTGCCCCAGCGACACCGCGACGTCACGTCGTTCCTGACGGGTCAGGTCGGCGAGGTGGCGCGGCACTCGGCCCGCTCGCCGGGTGAGCGTCAGCCGCACGGGCCAGCCCGCCTCGGCAGGTGAGGGCTGGTCCGGACGTCCGGATTCGGCGGTCGTGGCAGTCATCGCGGATCCAGTCTGCCAGGTGACCGCGACCGAGACGAATGCACGGATCTGTCCGAAGGGACCCACGAGAGGCGAGACCGGTCGGCTGAACCCGGTTCCGATCAGTTCAGGAAGGAAGTGATCAGAAGCCAGGCGACCGGGGCGGTGCACAACAACGAGTCCAAGCGGTCCATCAGGCCACCATGGCCGGGCAGCAGACTGCTCATGTCCTTGATGCCGATGTCGCGCTTGAGCAGGGACTCACCCAGGTCGCCGATCGTCGCGGTACACGCGACCGCCAGCCCGAGCAGAACGCCCTGCCAGGCCTCGGCCCCCAGCGGCCAGGCCAGCACGATCCCGGCGACGATCACACAGGTCACCGCCGAACCGACGAATCCCTCCCACGACTTCCCCGGGGAGACGGTAGGGGCCATCTTGTGCCGACCGCCGGAGAGGACACCGGCCGTGTAACCACCGACGTCGCTGGCCACCACCGTTCCCAGAAAGGCGACGACTCGCCAGCGACCATCGGAGGGTTCGGTGAGCAGCGCGGCGAAGCCAGCCGGAAAGCCGATGTAGCCGGCCACGAAGGCGGCGCCGGCGACGTCGCGGAGCAGACCCGTGGACGGCCCGAAAGCACGGACCAGCGCCGCCACGCCGATGGTGCCGGCGAGAGTCAGCAGCAGGCCGGTGGTCCCATCGACGTACGCGACGACCGGCATGGCCGCCGCCCCGGCAACCAGGGGAACCCGTACCTGCGTCAGTCGGATCGCGCGGACCACCTCGTGGGTGCCCAGGGCCATCGCAACACTGATCACCCCGACAAAGATCACCCGCAGGGTGAACAGCGGAACGAGGATGACGGCACCGAGAAAGATGCCGACACCGATGGCGGCCGGCAGGTTGCGGCCGGCACGTGAGGGCCGGGGCACCATCCCGGCGGGCCGACCGTGATTACCGGGCCCGCGGGGATTACCGGACTCAAGCGGATTACCGGGCCCATGCGAGGATCCCGGCGGCGCGGATGACCCGGACTCAGCCACCGCGCGGCCGTCGACAGTCGTCATGGCCGCCCGGCCGTGGGCAGCGACCGCCGCATCGCGCACGCGTCATGCGCGGATCCGGGGACCGTCCAGACGATTCCGAGACCATGGGAATCGAACATCGGAGCAGGCGGCCGGCATCGAGAACGGACGCAGGAATGATCAAACCGAGAGAAGATCCGATTCCTTGAGCCGAAGAAGTTCATCCACCTGCCCGACGTATCGGTGGGTTGCCTCGTCGAGATCCTTCTCACCCCGCCGGCCCTCGTCCTCGCCGGCATCGCCGTCCCGCACGATCCGATCGATCGTGTCCTTGGCGTGACGTCGGACGTTGCGGATGCTCACCCGGGCTTCCTCGGCCTTAGTCCGAGTTACCTTGACAAGATCGCGACGCCGTTGCTCGGACAGCTCCGGAAAAACACACCGGATGATCGTGCCGTCGTTGCTCGGGTTGACCCCGAGATCGGAATCGCGCACAGCCTTCTCGATCGCCCCCAGAGACGACTTGTCGTAAGGCGTAATGATCACCATACGCGGCTCCGGGATATGGAACGACGCGAGCTGCTGCACCGGTGTCGGAGCGCCGTAGTAATCCACCAGGATCTTGGAGAAGACCGCGGGAGTGATACGCCCCGTGCGGATGTTCGCGAAGTCCTCCTTGGCGACCGAGACCGCCTTCTCCATCTTCTCCTCGGCCTCGAGAAGCGTGTCGTCGATCACCGCATTTCCTTCCGTCTGTTCCTGGTCCGCCGGCGTCCACCGGGCGCCGGTCCTGTTATCATCGCAGTTCGGCCGAGCGCAGCCGAGTTCGTCGTCCCAGAGGCGAAGCCGTCCCGCCCGGTCCCGGATTCGCCTGACCGAGATCGCACAGCCGCCGCATGCAGTGTGCCTTACCACGGCGTCCCCGCTGACCTGGGCCGACACGGCACGCCGACCGGGCCGGGAAGCATCATCTTGTCATCTCGAGGCGTGGCCATCCCGATGCCGGTGGCGTGCCGGACCACCGCACCCACCGAGAAGCCTCGGAGCCGCCGGCCGCCCGATCAGGGAGCCGGCGATCCGACGACGCTCAGGCCTGGCGGATGTTGAACCGGGAGAACCGACCGACCTCGATCTTCTCACCCAGCGACGCGCCGGCCTGGTCAAGCAGAGCTCGGATGGTCACCTTGCCGTCCTTCACCCATGGCTGGTCAAGCAGCACGCTACTCTTCACATACCCGTTGACACGTCCTTCAACAATCTTCGCGATCGCCTGCTCGGGCTTGCCCTCCTCGCGGGCCGCGGCCTCGTAGATCTTTCGCTCCGCCTCGAGGACCTCGTTCGGGATCTGCTCGGCGGTGACATACAGCGGGTCCGCCGCGGCGATGTGCTGCGCGAGATCGCGGGCGAGTTGCTTGAAGTCCTCGGTCTTGGCCACGAAGTCCGTCTCGCAGCGAAGCTCGACGAGCACGCCGAGGGTAGGCGGGAGCTGCGGGCCGGTCCGGTGCAGGTAGGACTCGACCAGGCCGTTGGCGGCGCTGCGTGCCGCACGCTTGGCGACCTGTGCCTTGCCCTTCTCCCGCAGCCAGGACTTGGCCTTCTCGAAGTCCCCGGCGTTGTCGACCAGCGCCTTCTTGACGTCGCTCATCCCAGCGCCGGTGAGCTCCCGGAGCTTCCGGATGTCAGCGACTGAAATCTCTGCCATGGTGCTCTTCTCGTCGGTGTGGGTCTGGATGCTGTCGTAGTTCTACCGGCCCCGGCCCCGCGGTGCCCTTCGGGCGTCGCGGGAGCGCCCACCCGAGCGGCCCGGGGCCCGGGTCCGACCACCGGAACCAGGCCTGACATTCGGGAGCGGTGGTCCCCGACCCGACTCGGGGAACCACCGTCTTCCTCACACGATGTCACCGCTGGTCGATCGCCATCACCGCGGGCGAATGAGACGCGGTAGCGGGTCAGACCGTGGTGCCGACCGCGGCGTCCGGTCGTGTCCCGTCCGCGGGCCCCGCCGTCGCCGGCTCCACCGCACCCGGGGCCTCGACAGGTGCCTCACCACGCAGCAGTGCCTGCTCCCACTCGGCGAGCGGCTCCTTACCCGCAGACTGCTCGGGCTTGGCATCGGCAGAGCTCGAGGCGCCCGCACGGGCCATCAGACCGTCCGCGACCGCATCGGCGACCACCCGGGTGAGCAGCGCAGCGCTGCGGATCGCGTCGTCGTTGCCGGGGATCGGGTAATCGACCTCGTCCGGGTCGCAGTTCGTGTCGAGAATCGCCACGACGGGAATGCCGAGCTTGCGGGCCTCACCGACGGCGATGTGCTCCTTCTTCGTGTCGACGACCCACACCGCGCTCGGCACCCGGCTCATGTCGCGGATACCGCCGAGGGTGCGCTCGAGCTTGACCTTCTCCCGGGTCAGCACGAGCTGTTCCTTCTTCGTGCGCACCTCGGTGCCGCCGGTTACCTCGATCTCCTCGAGCTCCTTGAGCCGCTGAAGACGCTTGTAGACCGTGGAGAAGTTGGTCAGCATGCCACCGAGCCACCGCTCCTTGACGTACGGCATCCCGACTCGGGCCGCATGTTCCTCGATTGCCTCCTGGGCCTGCTTCTTCGTCCCGATGAACAGGACCGTCCCACCGTGCGCCACGGTCTCCTTGACGAAGTCGTAGGCGCGGTCGATGTAGGACAGCGTCTGCTGCAGGTCGATGATGTAAATGCCGTTACGTTCGGTGAAGATGTACCGCTTCATCTTCGGATTCCAGCGCTTGGTCTGGTGCCCGAAGTGCACACCGCTCTCCAGCAGCTGCTTCATGGTGACGACGGCCATCGGACGTCGCTCCTTCCCGCCCGGCCTGGGCCGGGACGCCTCGGTTGTGACGGCGCCATCTGACGACGGCAGCCCCTGACGCCCGATTGGTCGTGGCCGTCGCTGTGCGGCGGACCGAGGAGACCCTTCCGATGATCCGGATCGGATCATCGGAAGTGGGCGTGCGAACTGGGCCCGGTGGACGGGCCCTGCGAGCGATGATACCTGCCGGGTACGAGGATCCATCGGGCGACCACATCGGATCGGATCAACGGACCGGCCGGCGATGTCCACAGAGCGCGGGCACCGACAGCATGCGGCGGGAGTTATCCACAGATCACACGGCCGGTCTACCCAACGGCACCAAAACGCCGCACCGTGGACGAGGCCGGTCCGCTCCCCCCTCGGATCGGCACAGCGGCGGCCGGACGAGCGGACCTGGACCGGGTCCGGCCGCCGCGCCTCCCCCGGACCCGGAGGTGTCACCGTCATGCCCCCTTTGCCACGCTTCGACCCGCTCTGGCTCGTCATCCCGGCGGTCGCCATCCTGATCGCCCTGGGACGGCCCACTACGATGCCGATCAAGCCGCACGCCGACGGGCCACGCCTCGTCCTGGCCGCACGTGATCCGCAACGGAGCACCACCGCCTTGTCCGAGCCCTTGTCCGAGCCCGGGCGGTCCGCCCCGTCCGGTGCGACCGACTCCGCCGGTGGGCTCGGCCCCGGTGACGGGTTCGGTACCGCGCCCCGCCACGACGTCATCGAGCAGGCCCTGGGGGTCAGCCAGGTTCGGGCCGTGGTGGGGACCCCGGTCCCACCTCCTCTCAGGCTCACCCCCGGCACGTCGGCGGAACCCTCGACGACACCTGCTCCGTCCACAGCGCGGTCGACGCCGGCGGCGCATCCGGCCCCCTCGCCTCGCGCCCCCTCGCCGAAGGCAACCTCGTCACCTCGACGACCGGCGACTCCCACCGTCCGGCCTCCCTCCGCCCCACGATCTCCCCGGCCGGCGGACCGCCGAGCCGGGGAACGAACGCGGCCGGCCGTGACCCCGCCGGCCGCCGGCCCGCCGGGCGGCGGAGAAGGGGACGAGCACCCGGACCCGCCACCCGGCGACGTCGGACCGGAGAACTCCGCGGCACCGCCGGCCCACGGCGGCAGGGTCCGGGCTCTGCGATGGACGTTGTCGGGGGCCGTCACGGTGAGCCGCGGTTTCGAACGCCCGCTTTCGCCCTACGGACCGGGTCATCGCGGAATCGACCTCAAAGGATTCGGAATGAAATAACTTGTTCACTTCGGGATCCTCGCGAGCCCGTGACCTGCGAAGACGCATATTGGCTTGCATTAATTACTTCATTACGAATTCAAAGCCTCTCCGGCCGCCCCGGTTCTCGCCGCAGCCGACGGGGTGGTGAGTTTCGCCGGGTCCGTGGCGAACCGCGGCATCGTCACCGTCACGCATGGCGACCTCCGCACGACCTACGAACCACTGACGCCGGCGATCAGTCCCGGAACCGCGGTCCGAGCCGGGGACCTGCTCGGCTGGATGAGCGATGGCCATCCAGGCTGTCCGGTGGCCGCATGCCTGCACTGGGGGCTTCTGCGCCGGACGGACTACCTCAATCCTCTGCTGTTCTTCCGCAGAACTCCGCCCCGCCTCCTGCCCCTCGTCCCCCTAGCAGATCGCTCCCCTGGGTCCCCGGCCTTCTCTCAAGCCCGGGGATGAGCCTGCTCAAAGGCCGCGCGCAACCGTTCCGGCGTCACGTGGGTATAGATCTGCGTGGTCGCGAGACTTGCATGGCCGAGAAACTCCTGGACGGAGCGCAGATCGGCCCCGCCTTCCAGCATGTGCGTCGCCGCCGAATGTCGCAGACCATGCGGAGTCCGACCGGCCGGAGCAACACCGGCCGCCACCCTCGTCGTCAGAATCCGCCGTACCGTGCGCGGGTCGAGGCGACCTCCGCGCAGGCCGAGGAGCAGCGCACGCCCGCTACGGGCGGTCATCAGCCGCGGCCGTCCCGTTGATCGCCAGGACCGCAGGGAGGCCACCGCCGGCACACTGAACGGCACGCTGCGCTCCTTGCCGCCCTTACCGAGAACCCGCAGCAACCTCCGGTTGTCATCAATGTGCCCCAGGTCAAGACCGCACAGCTCGGACACCCGGATTCCGCTGCCGTACAGGAGCTCGAGAACGAGTGCGTCCCGCAGCTCCACCGCCCGCCGTACGGCCCGCTCGGAGTCTGCCGTCGAGTCCGGCAGCCCGGACGGCTGCGACGTGCCCGGGGGCGACACATCAGGCGAAGGGTTCTCAAGGAGCTGACGCGCGGCCGCGGCGGTAAGCACCTCAGGCACCCTTCTGACCGTACGGTTACCTACGAGCCGTGCGGCGACGTCGGTGTCGAGGAAGCCACGGCGCGCCGCATAGGAGGAGAAGACCCGGGCCATCGAGGCGCGCCGGGCCAGGCTTGCCGGCGCCGCCCCGGCGGCGCGCATCGAGGCGAGCCAGCTCCGCAGAAGCGCCAGATCGAGGTCGGCGAGGACCGAACAGCCCATCCGCTCCGCGTGAGCGCGCAGGTTAGCGAGGTCGGCGGTGTAGGCACGCACGGTCTCAGGAGATCGGTCCAGCTCCGCGGTGAGATGGCGGAGAAAACCCGCGACCGCCGTCTCCCAGCCGGACTCGGGTGTCTCGACTATCTCGCCTGGCCGGGCGTCTGATCCACGCGTCGATCGGGGGTGCTGCCGCGGCGGAAGTCGACCGTCGGCGGGCTCCTCGGTGCTCTCGCCTCGCAGGGCCATGCGACGACCGTGGCGGCATCGGCGGTTCTCGTCAAGACGCCGCGGCGTCCGCGACATTGCACCCGAGGACATTGCACCCAAGCTGCCTCAGGTCTCCCCATCGGGGTTTTCGCCGTCGAGTCCCGGATCCGCGGTACTGCGCGTCGGGGAACGATCGGCCCCGCCGTGGGCGGCACCCGGTCGGGTACCGGACCGCCTGCCGGACGTGGCGGGATGGGACGGGTTCGACGGCGCTCGGCCCAGATTCGTGAGGCGGTAACCGCCCGCCACGTTCTCGACCAGCCCCTCCACCACGAGTGGGCCCAGCATCGCCAGCACCGCCTCGGGGCGCAGGCCGGTGCGGCGCGCCAGCACAGCCACCCCGACGGCAGCGCGGGCCGGCATCGCGTCGAGAAGCTCGCGCACCGCCTCGGACAACCCGTCCCGCGGGCCATCCCCGCTCGCCGGCCGCTGTGCGAACGATCCGATACTCGCGATTTCCTCCCTGATGTCCTCGGCTCCGGTAACCAGGACCGTCTGTTCACGGAAGTCCCGGAGCAGCCGGTGACAGCCTGCGCTCATGGCGCTGGTCACCGGTCCCGGAACGACCATGACGGGACGACCGAGCCTACGGGTGTGGGCGACCGTGTTCAGCGCGCCGCTACGGTGGCCCGCCTCAACCAGGACCGTCCCCCGGGACAGAGCCGCGATGATGCGATTACGGGTGAGGAATCGGCGTCGGTACGGAGGCGTGCCCGGCGACACCTCGCTGACTACCGCCCCGGTACAGGCGATCTCCTCCAGCAGTTCCACATGGGCAGTCGGGTAGGGAACGTCGACACCCCCGGCGAGCACCGCCACCGTCGATCCGGCTGCGGCCAACGCCCCCCGGTGTGCTGCTGCGTCAATGCCGAACGCGGCTCCCGACACCACGGCCCATCCCTGTTCCGCCATCGCAAACGCGATCTCTCCGGCGAGGTACAGCCCGTAGCTGGTCGCGGTCCGGCAGCCCACGACAGTGACCGCCCGGGGTGGGAGCTCGCTCAGGTTGACCGGACCACGGACCCACAAAGCCAGTGGAATGCCGATCATCGAACCGTCTCCCTCGTCCCGAAAACGGTCCAGGGCATCCAGTTCGAGGGGCCACTCGGCGTCCTGGGGACAGACCAGCCGGGCGCCGGCGCGCCATGCCGCGTCCAGGTCCCGAACCGGATCGACACTCGGGTGCGCCGCCCGGAGCGCATTCCACACCTCGGACGCACCCCGGCGCCTGACCTCGACGGCCACGCGACGATGTTCCGGGCCGAAGACGCGGGCTAGGGCGACACGGGCCAACCGCTCGGGATCCGACCAGTCGGTGTCACCCGGTGCCACCCTCCCGGGCGCGGGACCGGGATCCGCCCCCCGGGCATCCGGCGGAGTCGTCGAGCTCATGTCCCACTCCCTGAAGACGGCACCGGATGCGGCTTCTTCCTCCTGCGCGACACGGTCTCCTGCGCGACACGGTTCACGTCACGGTCAGGAGCGTCCCCACGGGGGCCTCCCATGCTCATGCCGACCACCCGGGCAATCTCAGATCCAGCGCGGCACCGAACTGCTCGGGACCGGGCGTGCCCCGTCCGGCGAGATCGGCGAAGGTCCACACCAACTTCAGGACACGGTCGAGACCGCGCGCGGTGAGCAGGCCTCTTTCGAATGCCCGCTCGGCCACGGCCGTCGCCCTCGCCGGCAGCGGCCACAGTCGGCGCATCGCCGGCCCCGGCACCTCCGCGTTGAGCCGCCACGGCGTTCCGGCCAGCCGGACCCGGGTCGCCTCCTGGGCCGCGGCGACCCGCGCCGCGACGACCGCGGACGAATCACCCTGGCCACGGTCCGCCCGTAGCTCCGCCCGGCTGGGAGCGCTCAACGCCACCTGAATGTCGATCCAATCCAGGAGCGGCCCGGACAAACGGGCCAGATAGCGCCGACGGACCAGGCTCGGGCACTCGCAGCCCACCGCGCGTGGGCCACGGGCCTTCGAACACGGGCAGGGATTCGCGGCCAGAACCAGCTGGAAGCGGGCGGGAAACCGTGTCGTCGCGCGAGCGCGGGCGATCTCGATCTCGCCGCTCTCCAACGGTTGACGTAGCGCATCGAGACTTTGACGGGTAAACTCTGGCGCCTCGTCCAAAAACAGGATGCCCCGGTGCGCCTGACTGGCCAGCCCGGGCCGAATCACCGTCGAGCCTGCCCCGACGAGTGCCGCCGGGGTCGCGCTGTGGTGCGGACTACGATACGGCGGTCGGGTGACGAGCGGGCAGTCCGCGGGCAGCAGGCCGGCGACCGAATGGACCGCGGTCACCTCGAGAGCGGCCTCGGTACCGAGGTTCGGCAGCAGCCCGGGCAGTCTGTCGGCCAGCATGGTCTTGCCACTGCCGGGCGGCCCCTGCATGAACAGGTGATGGCCACCGGCCGCCGCGACCTCGACGGCCAGCCGGCCCCTGCTCTGCCCCGCCACGTCCGCCAGATCCCCGACCTGACCGTCGGTGGAGGCAGCTTCGGCCGTGGGGGCCGCCACGGGCTCGGCGGCGATCTCTCCCCGCAGGAGCGCCAGCACACTGGTGAGATCGACAGCGGGCTCTACCACCGCGCCCGGTACCAGCGCCGCCTCGGCGGCGTTGCCCGCCGGTACCACGACCCGTTCGATACCGGCAGCCACCGCCCGAAGTACCGCCGGGAGCACCCCGCGGACACCGCGCACCCGGCCATCCAGCGCCAGCTCGCCGATGAGTACCCGACGGAGCAGGGCGGCGCGCGGCACCACACCGGCCGCGGTGAGGATCGCCACCGCCATAGCCAGGTCGAAACCACTGCCCGATTTCGGGAGGGTGGCGGGGAACAACCCGAGCGTGATGCGCCGATCAGGCCACCGTTGGCCCGAGTTCACGATCGCGGCGCGAATCCGATCCCGCGACTCATGCAACGCGGCATCGGGCAGACCGATGAGAGTCAGCCGCGGAAGACCATTGGCGAGATCCGCCTCCACCTCGACGATGTGACCTTCGACCCCGACGACCGCCACCCCCCGGGCCCGCGCGAGGGCCATCAGAACGCTCCCCGGATGTGCTCGACACGAACCGGACCCGCCGGAGGGCGGGACACCAGGAGGACGTCGAAACGCACCAACGACGAGGCGTGGGGGTGCTCTGCGAGCCATCGGGCAGCCAGGCGTCTGATCCGAGCCGCCTTGCGACCCACGACGGCCTCGGCGGCCGATCCGTAACGCGTCCCGGATCGGGTCTTGACCTCGCAGAACACCAGGCTCTCACCGTCCTGCACAACGAGGTCGAGCTCGCCCTCGCGGCAGCGCCAGTTACGGTCGAGGATCTCGGCGCCGACCGCCGCCAGATGGCGGGCGGCGACATCTTCGCCGAACCTGCCCAGTGCGTCCTTTGCCCGCATCGCCGCTCCCGTTCGCCGGGGGACGGGTGCCCGCCGGTCGTGACCAGCGTGGACGTGGGCGGGCCGGAGAGCCATCCACATGATCGATATGTGGATGGCGAGGGTTTCTCCACAGGAACGAGCTGGGCGGACATCTCAGCGGGGCATCACGGGCTTCGGTGACGGGCCGACTCGCACTGTCGATCCAGGCGACGACCGACCGGAATGAGATGCCGATCTGCCGAACATACCGCCGAGACGATCAAAACGCCGAAGCGATCAAGCGGCCGGGGCTGGAAAGCGTGACGCCGAGAGTCGGCGTCAGAGCTCGGCCTTGGTCAACTCCTCGACGTTGATATCTTTAAAGGTGACTACTCGGACATTTTTAACAAAACGCGCAGGACGGAACATGTCCCACACCCAGGCGTCCCGTAAGATCAACTCGAAGAAGACCTCGCCGTCCGTGCTGTTCCTGACCTCGATCTGGTAGTCGTTCGCGAGGTAGAAGCGGCGCTCGGTTTCGATCACATACGAAAAAAGCCCCACCACGTCGCGGTACTCGCGATAGAGCTGCAACTCCATCTCGGTCTCGTACTTCTCGAGGTCTTCCGCGCTCATACAGTCTCCGTGACGCCATGCCGGCTGGTCACAAGCACCCTGTCCTCCAGCCGCAATGATCGTGCTTCCCTCGTCGTCGCCGCATGCGCAGCCACGTTGACGTACGACATCCGATGCTCGTCACACGGTCCGCAGCGCGCCAGCGCCGCCGCGTGGGCCGCGGTGACGTATCCCTTGTGCTGCGCGAAATCGTACTCGGCATAGCGCGTGTGCAACGCACGCATGATCCGGTCCCTCGTCACCTTCGCCACGACCGAGGCTGCCGCCACGCACGCGACCACCCGGTCTCCCTTCACCACCGCCAACGACTCCGCTCCGAAACCGGCGACCGCGAATCCATCCGTGAGCACGTACCCTGGGCGCACAGGCAGGCGCGCCACCGCGCGTCGCATTCCGGTGATGTTGGCTACGTGCAGGCTGACCCGATCGATCTCGGCCGCGGAGATGACGACGGTCGACCACGCCTCGGCGGCGGCCGTCACGTCCTCGAAAACACTCTCACGGATCTGCTCGGTCAGGAGCTTGGAGTCGGCCAACCGCGCCAGCCGTCGACGAGCCTCCGGAGCCAGAATCACCGCGGCGACGACCAAGGGTCCGGCGCATGCCCCACGACCCGCCTCGTCGACCCCTGCGACCGGACCGAGACCATGCCTGTTCAGAGCGCGCTCGTAACCGAACAGCCCCGCATCCCGGCGAAGAGCGGCACCGTAGTGTCTCATGACGGACCGCGGCGCCGAGCCGTCCCTGACGCGCGCGTGCGCGTGGGGCCTCGTGGCATCCGGCGGGGCCGACGGGTGGCGGTCCACGCCGGGGGGATTAGCACGGCAAGGGCGAACAGGGATGCGTCATCCGTGGCCGGGGAGCCCGGCAGCGGCACCGCGGCGTCGTCGGCGGAAGACAACGCGGCCGATGTGGCTGATGTGGCCGACCCGGCTGATGTAGCCGACCCGGCCGGCGCACGAGGAGCCGGAGGCACCACCGACTCGACGGGAATCCCGGCGAAATCGTTTGGAACGCCCAGGAATCCGAACCGGCCGAGTGGCCAGACACGGACGAAGGCCCGTCCCACCACCGCATGCTTCGGGATCGGCCCGTTCTGCCGGGCATCCGAGGAGGCCCCGCGATGGTCACCCATCACCCACAGGTAGCCAGCCGGGACGGTCAGCGGGCCGAACCGCTGATAGTCGTTCTGGTAGACGTACGGCTCGTCGAGCGGATGGCCGTTGACCGAGACTCTGCCCGCGGTATCGCAACACGCGACCGTGTCGCCGCCGACCGCTATGACGCGTTTGATGAAGTCGGTCTCGCTCGGAGCCCCGAGACCCAACAGGTTCTGCGCGCCACGAACGAACCTGCTGAACGCGTTGCTCGGCGGCGGGACGACGGACTCGGCATGATCGAATCCGGTTCCTTTGCCGTTGAAGACGACGATCTCACCCCGGTGCACGTCGCGGAAGTGGTAGACGACCTTGTTGACAAGAACCCGGTCGTCGACGAGCAGTGTCCGTTCCATCGACTCCGAGGGGATCCAGAACGCCTGGACCAGAAAAGCCTTGATGAGCAGGGCGAGCAGAAAGGCGATCAGCACAAGGACCGGGAGCTCGCGGAGGAACGAGCCACGGCCACGGGCCCGCGCCGCCTCGGGCCGGGCAACCCGACGACCGGTGGCTTCCAGACTGTCGGGCTGCGCCTGGTCCTTCGGGCCGTCTGGCTCGGTCGCAGGGCTCGACTGCGCGCCGTCCGGCTGGCCGCACTCGGTCCTTCCCGGTACCCGAGGCCCACTGGGATCGGATGCGTTCACGCCGCCACCTCGCAGGATCGACCGCCAAACCTCATCGGACCGGTCGACGTGCCACCAGCCGCACCTTGCGACAGCGTTGCGGACCGTGCCGCCTATCTTCTTCCATCAACGGCGACGGCACCTGCACGGGCAACCGGCAAGTCGCGGATGGAGAATCCGGACGCGTCACGGGGTGGCGGTAACCTCAGCGCGCGACCGGCTCACGCTTCTCCTTGATCTTGGCAGCCTTACCGCGCAGCTGACGCAGGTAGTACAGCTTGGCCCGTCGGACGTCACCGCGGCTCACGACCTCGATCTTCGAGACGATCGGGCTGTGGAGGGGAAAGGTCCGCTCCACGCCCACGCCGAAGCTGACCTTACGGACGGTGAAGGTCTCCCGCACCCCGCCACCCTGGCGGCGGATGACGGCACCCTGGAAGACCTGGATGCGCTGACGGTTTCCTTCGACAACCCGCACGTGGACCTTG
This sequence comes from Frankia sp. CgJB1, assembly GCF_977947065.1. Taxonomy (NCBI): domain Bacteria; kingdom Bacillati; phylum Actinomycetota; class Actinomycetes; order Frankiales; family Frankiaceae; genus Frankia; species Frankia sp. CgJB1. Next base: position 27,228 of record NZ_CDWTNB010000005.1, on the reverse strand, counting down.
AGGGTGTCGCCCGGCCAGAACTCGGGCACGTCGGTCCTCAGCGACTCGGCGTCGAGGCTGTCCAGGGTGTGCATGGCAGTCGCTTCCTGAAGAGTTGAGAATGGATCGTCCGCGGCCCCGGAACGCACCGAGACGGACAATCCATGGTCGAGGCCGATCTGGCCGGCATGGGTGGACGCAATCACCGCGAGGTGTCCCGCGGGGAAGACATGCGACCCGAGGCCGCCCGAACCGGTCACGAACCGACGGACACTGCATCCTACTGTGCCACACCTAGGAGAGAGACCGGACCGCCCTACCCCTCGACGTCACGACGATGGATCAGGCCAGTCCCCTCGGTGGGGGCCCGGCACCATCCGCCCGGCCGCCTCGGCAGCGAGTACGGCTCGGTCCGCTTCGGCGAACTCGCGGCGTTCCAGGAGGTCCGGGCGCCGCAACAGGGTACGACGAAGCGCCTGGGAACGACGCCAGCGGGCGATCGCCTCATGATCGCCGGAGCGGAGAACGGACGGCACCTCGGCCCCCCGCCATACCGGCGGACGGGTGTAGACCGGGCCTTCCAGCAAGCCGTCGGAGAAAGAGTCGTCGACGACCGAGGCACTGTTACCGAGGACTCCGGGCAGCAGCCGCGTAACCGCTTCGAGAATCACCAGAGTCGCGGCCTCGCCCCCGGCCAGCACATAGTCTCCGATGGAGATCTCGTCATCAGCCCAGGTCTCGATCATCCTGGCGTCGATACCCTCGTAGCGCCCGCAACAGAACACCAGCCAGGGCTCGCGCGCCAACTCTTCGGCATAGCGCTGAGTGAACGGAGTCCCCGCCGGGGTCGGCACGACGACCCGGGGCCGGCTACCGGCCACTCGTGCGGTGATCTCCGACAACGCCGCGTCCCAGGGCTCGGGCCGCATGACCATTCCCGGGCCTCCCCCGTAGGGGGCGTCATCCACGGTGCGATGAACATCCGTGGTCCACATCCGCAAATCATGTGTATGGATCTGCAGGGTTCCGCGCTCCTGGGCCCGGCCCACGAGCGACAGACGCAGTGGCTCGAGATAGGCCGGGAAGATGGTGACGATGTCGGCGCGCATCGGCTGCTTTCAGAGATATCGGTTCTCAGAGGTATCGGCTGCCTGCCGGGAAACCCGACCTGCCCGCCAGCCGAAGACCGGGCCGAGGCGGCGCAGCCAACTTCCGGCGCAGGACCCGAGTCAATCGAGATCGAGCAGGCCGGGCGGCGGATCCACGACGATCCGGCCGGCGGGGGGGTCGACGGTCGGCACGATGTCACGGACGAAGGGGACGAGATGCTCGCCACCGTCCGGGCCGCCGATCGCGAGCAGGTCTCCCGCAGGGGAGTGAATGATGTCGGTGACGTGCCCCAACAACATGCCCGCCGTGGTCACCGCCCGCAGGCCGACCAGGTCCCGATCCCACCACATCTCCACGGCCTCGCCGTCGGCGGCATCGTCGTCGAGCGGCGATCCCGCCTGATCCGCGTCGATAGCCAGGAGCACGCCGCGCAGCGCCTCCGCGGCGCCACGATCGTCCACCCCGCGAAAGTGAAGCAACAGGCGACCCGAGTGCCAACGAGCACCGGAGACGGTGAGCGGAGTTCCGCCCCCTTCGCGACCGAGGACTGCCCCTACGGCGAACCTGCGGTGGGGCACGTCGGTGCGAATCTCGATCGTGACCTCACCGCGGATGCCATGCGGCCGGCCGATCCGCCCGACGACGATCTCCTCAGCCACGACTTCTCGAGCAATCAGGACGAAGCTCGCGACAACATCGGCGGATGCTAATGATCCATATCGACAACGTCGATCCGAAGGCCCCGGCCTCCGACACCGCCCATCACCGTGCGCAGCGCACGAGCGGTACGGCCTCGCCGACCGATGACCTTCCCGAGATCTTCGGGGTGCACCCGCACCTCCAGGGTACGTCCACGCCGACCGTTGTTCAGGTCCACCCGGACGTCGTCGGGGTGATCGACGATGCCTCGCACAAGATGTTCGAGGGCCGCCTCCAGCACCTACTGCCCCGCGGTCGTCGGTGCGTCCGTGGCCGGGGCGGCTTCCTCTGCCGACTCTGCCGACCCGGACTTCTTGGCCTTCTTCGGCGTGGTGGCCGGCCGGTCCTCGGCGCCCGCGGCAGCCCGCGCGGCCGCCTGGAAGATCTCCCGCTTGTCCGCCTTTGGCTCGGCGACCTTCATCGGCGGGGGCGCCGGCAGGTTCTTGAACTTCTGCCAGTCCCCGGTGACCTTGAGGATCGCGAGGACGGGCTCGGTGGGCTGTGCACCGACCGAGAGCCAGTGCCCCACCCGCTCGGCGTCGACCTTGATGATGCTCGGGTCGGACTTGGGGTGGTACTGCCCGATGGACTCGATGACCCGACCATCCCGCTTGGTACGGGCATCGGCCACGACGATGCGGTAGTGCGGCTCGCGCATCTTGCCGAGACGCTGCAATTTAATCTTGGTTGCCACGGTGGTCGAACGGCTCCAGACATGTCGATGACCACTGGTTTTCCACGGCTGCGCATGGAGCCCCGGTGGTGGGAAGCACCCGCGCCGGACAACCACTCACACATCTCCCGCGCGACACCGCGAGGAACCGCGACACCGCGAGGAATGAGGGCAGCGACACCGGCGCTGGCAGGCAGGGCCTGTATTGAGCTTACAGTCTGCCAGATCGTGACCGCCGCGCACGACCGGGGAGCCCGTGCATCCACCACGGCCGCCTCGCGCGGGTCAACGGCCCCCGCGGGGGCCGCGCGGCGGCATCCCACCGAAGCCGTCCTGCTGCCGCATCAGCGCCGAGAGATCCGGCATGCCGTCCGGAAGCGCGGGGCCCTTCGCCAGCCGCTCCTGCGCAGTGGACTTCTGCGCCTTGGCCTGGGCCGCCCGTGCCGCCGGATTACCCTTGCGGCTGGCTCCCTTGCCCTTCTTCGCGGCCTTGCGAGCCGAGGCGGCCTTCGCTCGACCCATCCCCCCCGGCATCCCCATGCCGCCGGCCATCTGCCGCATCATCTTGCGGGCCTCGGCGAACCGGTCCAGCAACTGGTTGACCTCGGTGACCGTGACCCCGGATCCACGCGCGACCCGAGCCTTGCGGGACGCCTGCAGGATCCTGGGATCACGCCGTTCCGTCGGCGTCATGGACCGAATGATCGCAACCACCCGATCGACGTCCCGATCGTCGACCTGCGCCAGTTGATCCTTCATCTGGCCCATACCCGGCAGCATGCCGAGCAGGTTGCCGATCGGGCCCATCTTGCGGACCGCGAGCATCTGCTCGAGGAAATCCTCGAGAGTGAACTCGGAGGCGACCATCTTCGCCGCCATGGCCTCGGCCTGCTCGGCCTCGAACGCCTTCTCGGCCTGCTCGATGAGGGTGAGGACGTCACCCATACCGAGGATCCGCGACGCCATGCGTTCCGGGTGGAAGACGTCGAAGTCGTCCAGGGCCTCGCCGGTGGAGGCGAACATGATCGGCCGACCGGTCACCTGGGCGACCGAGAGGGCCGCACCACCGCGCGCGTCGCCATCAAGCTTGGTCAGGACCACTCCGCTGAATCCCACGCCATCGGCGAAGGCGCTCGCGGTCGCGACCGCGTCCTGACCGATCATCGCGTCCAGGACGAAGAGAATCTCATCCGGTGAGACGGCGTCGCGGATGTCGGCCGCCTGCCGCATCATCTCCTCGTCGACGCCGAGCCGCCCGGCCGTGTCGACGACGACCACATCGAAGACCTGCCGGCGCGCGTGCGCGAGCGCGTCGCGCGCGACGCGCACCGGATCCCCGACCCCGTTGCCGGGCTCGGGCGCGAAGACCTCCACCCCGGCCCGCGCCCCGACCACCTGCAGCTGGTTGACCGCGTTCGGACGCTGCAGGTCGGCCGCGACCAGCAGCGGGATGTGACCCTGGGCCTTGAGCCAGCGCCCGAGCTTGCCGGCCAGGGTGGTCTTACCCGTTCCCTGCAGGCCGGCGAGCAGGACCACCGTCGGCGGGGTCTTGGCGTACCGCAGCATCGTCGTGCCGCCGCCGAGGATCGCGACGAGCTCCTGATTGACAATCTTGATTACCTGCTGGGCAGGGTTCAACGACGCACTGACCTCGGCGCCGCGGGCACGCTCCTTCACCGCGGCCACGAAGCCACGGACGACCGGGAGCGCGACGTCCGCCTCGAGCAGAGCCACCCGGATCTCCCGCGCAGTGGCGTCGATGTCGGCATCGGTAAGGCGCCCTCTGCCACGCAGCGACGCGAAGACCTTGTCGAGGCGGCTGGAAAGGGTGTCGAACACGCGCACACACTCCGAGATCGCAGACGGACCGCAGGCACCAGCGTACGCACCCGACGACGAGGACAGCACACTCCCGCGTCCGATCAACCGACGACGTCACGCATCGGCCGATCGACGCGGACGCGACGTGCGCGGCCCGGCGAGGCATGCCCGCACGGACACCGACCTGGTCATTCACCTGCCGGGCCCGCCCTCTGCGCTGAGGAGGGCGAGACGCCTCGCCGGACGCTCACCCCCCGGCCAGGAGAACACCGAGGAACATGGCGCGGCTGACCACGGAGCCCCACAGCTCCGCTCAGTGATGAAGCTTAGGTCACATGCCGAACGACCGGAAGGCCTTGACGCTGAGCACGTTGTGGTCTTCGCCGATCCGGCGGCCACTCGATCGATCAGCCAGCTTCGCCCAACAGGGCGTCGACGAACGCCTCCGGCTCGAAGGGAGCAAGATCGTCTGGACCCTCTCCCAAGCCGATCAGTTTCACCGGCATGCCGAGCTCGCGCTGCACGGCGATGACGATCCCGCCCTTGGCCGTACCGTCCAGCTTGGTCAGCACGACTCCGGTGAGATCAACCGCCTGCGTGAACACCTGTGCCTGGACAAGCGCGTTCTGACCGGTCGTGGCGTCGAGCACGAGCAGCACCTCATCGACCGGACCGTGCTTGCCCACCACTCTTTTAATCTTCGCCAACTCGTCCATCAGGCCTGCCTTGGTGTGCAGCCGGCCGGCGGTGTCGATCAACACGGTGTCCACACCGCTCTGCGTGCCCTGTCGGACCGCATCGAACGCCACCGACGCGGGGTCACCCCCCTCGGCCCCGCGGACCGTGATCGCGCCGACCCGTTCACCCCAGGTCTGAAGCTGATCCGCGGCCGCGGCACGGAACGTGTCCGCCGCGCCCAGCACGACCGTACGCCCGTCCGCGACCAGCAGCCGCGCGATCTTTCCACAGGTCGTGGTCTTGCCCGTACCGTTGACACCGACGACGAGTACGACCGCGGGACGATCCGGGGCCGTCGTGCGCAGCGATCGGTCGGTCGTCGTACCGATCTGGGCAAGCAGCTCGTCGCGCAGCATCGCCCGCACATCCGCAGGCGTGCGGGCACCGAGCACCTTCGTGCGTTCCCGCAGCGCGGCGACCAGCTCGGTGGTCGCCGTAACCCCGACGTCGGCGAGGAGCAGGGTCGCCTCCACGTCTTCCCACGCGTCCTCGTCGAGATTGTCGCCGGACAGCAGGGAGAGCAATCCGCGACCGAGCGCGTTCTGCGAACGAGCCAGCCGCAGGCGCAGCCGGACGAGGCGGCCGGCGGCCGGCGGCGGTGCCTCCGGCGGGATCCGCTCCTGGACCGGGATCCCCGGCGCGGCCGGTATCTCGGCGGGCGGGGCGCCGACGCCCTCGGTCTCCGTCGGGGACGGCGGCAGCACATCGGGAAGACCGATGTCGTCGACCGTCCTGGTCGCCGAATCTCGGGGTACCTCGGCATCGTCACCGACCCCGGGACGGTAGTCGGCGCCCGGGCGCGGGCCTTCCTCGACGGATCGGCGGGGGCGTCGGCGCAGGGCCGTGCCGGCCACCAGGCCCACGGTGGCCAGTACGACGACGGCGATGACGACGATCAGGATGAGGAGCTCCACGTACCGATCCTGACAGATGACGCCACAAGGCCGTGGCGCTCGCCCGGCGGGAGGGCGGCGGCGTCAGAGCGCCGCCCGCTCCCGCAGCCGCTGACTGATCACTGTCGTCACCCCGTCGCCCCGCATGGCCACGCCGTACAGGGCGTCAGCGATCTCCATCGTCCGCTTCTGGTGGGTGACGATGATCAGCTGCGACTTCTCGCGCAGACCCTCGACAGCATCGAGCAGCCGGCCGAGGTTGCGGTCGTCCAGAGCTGCCTCGACCTCGTCGAGCACGTAGAAGGGCGAAGGACGGGCCCGGAATATCGCGAGCAGGAGAGCGAGTGCGGTCAGTGAACGCTCCCCGCCGGACAACAGCGACAGACGCTTCACCTTTTTTCCCGGCGGCCTCGCCTCGACCTCGATGCCCGTGGTGAGCATGTCATCAGGATCGGTAAGCACCAGCCGGCCCTCACCGCCCGGGAACAGCGTCGAGAAAACGATCTCGAACTCACGAGCGGTGTCCGCGAACGCGACGGCGAAGACCTCACGCACCCGCAGATCAACCTCCTCGACGACCAGTAGAAGATCCCGGCGGGTGCTCTTGATGTCTTCGAGCTGCGCGGATAAGAACGCCGCCCGCTCCTGAAGCGCGGCGAACTCCTCGAGGGCGAGGGGATTCACCCGCCCCAGCCGGGCCAGCTGCTTCTCCGCGGTGGCAGCCCGGGCGCTCTGCTCGGCTCGATCGAACGGCACCGCGGTGCCGTCGGGCTCATCCGGCGGGACCAGCGTGCCCGGCCCGAACTCCGCTACCAGGTCGTCCGCGTCGATGCCGTGCTCCTCCAGAGCCTTGGCTTCCAGCGTCTCCACCCGCAGCCGCTTCTCCGCTCGGGCCAGCTCGTCGCGATGGGCGGCGTCGCGCAGCGCCGCGAGTTCGGTGGCCAGGGCGCGCCCCTGGTCACGCACCCCGACCAGCTCCGTCTCGGCGGCCTTGCGCAGTGCGTCGGCCTCCTCCCGCTCCGCCGCGGCGCGAGCCAGCGAATGGTCCAGTCGGTCGAGAGCGACCTGGGCCGCCTCCCCCATCACCGTCGCGACGGCCGCCTGCCGCTCGCGGACCTCGTGCCGACGGGCCGCCGCGGCCCGTGCCGCCCGCTCGTTCGCCGCCGCGCGAATCAGTCCGTCGGCGCGTCCCTGCAGGCCTCGCACCCGCTCCTCGCTGGTACGGACGGCCAACCGGGCCTCGACCTCGGCGGCGCGCACGGCGGAGGTGACCGCGACGAGCCGGTCCCGTTCATCCGGAGCACGCTCCCCCGCCTCCGGCTGCTCAGATGTCGCGGCGAGCGACGCCTCGAGCTCGGTCAACGCTCCGTATGCCCGATCACGGGCTGTTTCGGCCCGTGATCGGGTATCCTCCAATCGGGCGATCTCGGATGCCGCGGCCCCTCCCGAACGATCGAGCTGCGCCATCTGCTCGGACAGCGCCCGGTGCCGGGCATCGGTCCCGTGCAGCGCCGCCAGTGCCGCGTCGATGGCGGTACGGGCCCGGGTCACCTCGGCACGCGCGGGCTCGAACGCCTCGTGGGCGGACTCGACGCGACGGGTCGCCTCCGCCACGCCGGCCTCGGCCTCGTCCGCCGCGGCCTGCAGTTCGATCGCAGACGGCGGGTTCGCGCTGCCACCGATCGAGAGGGGCGCACCGATGACGTCGCCGGCGCGGGTGACCACCCGCAGGTCGGGACGCAACGCCGTGGCCCGCTCGGCCGCTGCCAGATCCTCGACCACGACAGTCCGGGCGAGCAGGGACGACACGGCGGTACGGAACCGGTCGTCACCGATCTCCGCCAGATCCAGCGCGGCAACGGCACCGGCCGGGAGCGGACCGTCGGCGCTGGCCGCCCCCGGGTCGGTCGCCGCGCTGCCGACAGGGCCGGCGCAGGCGGCGGGATCGGCGCAAGCGTCAGGCTCATCCGCGACGGTGACGGCGGCCACCAGCGCTGCTCGGCCGGCGCCCGTTTCCCGCAGCCACGCAAAGGCCGCCATAGCATCTTCCGACGTGCCGACGAGCAGGGCGTCCGCCGCCGCGCCCAGCGCCGCGGCGATGGCCGCCTCCGCGCCGGCGGTCACGCTCAGGACGCCGGCCAGCCGGCCGATCACCTCGAGGGTCGGATCCAGTGCCGGAGCCGGGTCCTCCGCCGTGTTCGAGGCGCCCCGCCCGGTCTGCGCGGTCTGCGCGCCGGTAGCAGCCCTCAACAGTGCCGCGGCTCCGTCGGCCGGCGCGAGGGAGAGATGCAGCGCGTCACGTCGCGCAGCCCAGGAGGCGCGGTCACGCTCGGCGCTACGCTCCTCACCGCGCAGGACCTCGAGCCGCTCGGCGGCAGCGGCATGCACCGCCACGGCCGCGCTGTGCCGCTCGGTGAGATCCTCCCGTGCGCTCTCCATCCGGGAGAGTTCGATCTCGAGGGCCGAACGTGACGCCGAGGTCTCGGTCTCCCGCTCCCGCGCGGCGTCGAGTGCCTCGGTCGTCCGTGCTATCTCGTTCTCGGCACTGGTGACACGGGACCTGGCAGCCTCCACCTGGCCGGCAAGGCGCGCGATCTCCTCACGGCGAAAAGACGCCGCGCGTGCCGCGGCGATCAGTTCCTTCTCCTCCCGGGCGAGCGCGGCCTCGAGATCGGCACGCCTGGTGACCACCTCGGCGAGCAGGTCCCGATCACGCTCCAGCCGCTCGGTGAGGGCGATTTCCTGCTCCCGGACCGCCGTGGCCTCCTGTTCCAGTTCCTCGGGGTCGCGGCGCCCACGTACGTCGTCGGCCGCGGTACGCAACAGGCGACCCCGTTCGACGGCGAGCGAACGGGTGCCCCGCAGCCGTTCCCGCAGGGATGCCAGGGCGTACCAGGTCTCCTGGGCGCCGGTGGCGCGCGAAACGATCGCCGTCAGGTCGGCCTGCAGCTGCTCCTCCCGGCGGGCGACCGCGGCATGAGCGGCTTCGGTGGTCGTCAGCCGCGCCCGCAATGCCTCCTCGTCCGCGAGGTCGGAGGCGATCGCGGCCCGGGCACGATGGAGATCGTCGGCGAGAAGGCGCAGGCGGGCGTCCCGGAGCGAAGCCTGAATCACACCGGCCTTACGTGCGATCTCCGCCTGGCGACCGAGCGGCCCCAACTGCCGACGCAGCTCGGCGGACAGATCGGTGAGGCGGGTGAGGTTCGCCGACATCGCCTCGAGCTTGCGGAGTGCCTTCTCCTTGCGTTTACGGTGTTTGAGGACGCCGGCGGCCTCCTCGATGAAGGCGCGGCGATCCTCCGGGCGCGCGTGCAGGACCGCGTCGAGCTGACCCTGGCCGACGATCACGTGCAGCTCTCGGCCGATACCCGAGTCGCTCATCAGTTCCTGGATATCCAGCAGGCGACAACCGGTACCGTTGACCGTGTATTCGCTCTCGCCGCTGCGGAACATCAGCCGCCCGATGGTCACCTCGGTGTACTCGATGGGGAGCGCGCCGTCCGAGTTGTCGATCGTCAGGAGTACTTCGGCGCGCCCCAAGGCCGGGCGAGCGGGCGTGCCCGCGAAGATGACATCGGACATGGTGCCGCCACGCAGGGCCTTGGCACCCTGCTCCCCCAGTACCCAGGCGATGGCGTCGACGACGTTACTCTTGCCCGACCCGTTGGGCCCGACCACGCAGATTATTCCCGGCTCGAGATGCAGGGAGGTCGAGCTCGCAAAGGACTTGAAGCCCCGCAGGGTCAAGTTCTTGAGATGCACCAGTCTCCGGAGCGCTGGAAGGGTTCACCGGCTCGACCCGGGATGGCCGGACTCAGCCGACGTTCGACAGAGCCATCCTAGTCGGCAACCCGAAGCACCCAGCAGGCTACGCTCCGAAAAAAGCACAAAAAAGGCGAGGAGCGAGGTTGCCCGGCTCTTCCTGGGCATAGAGCCGCCAAAGTGATCCGAGACACACAGGCAACATCACTGGACAGAGACGAGCCGGCAAGAGAACGACCGATCCGACGATCTCAGCGACCTCGATGATCATGACACCCGTAGAAACGGAGCCTTGCCCACGTAACCGGGCATACCCACTATGAGGGGGCGCCTCCCCGGGAAACGCCCCGCCAGCTCAGCTGAACGCCGGTTCAGCGTCGAGCGCCCGGACATCCTCCGGCACGTCGACACCACCCACCAACGCCTCGTTGACTTCACGTACTCGAGCCAGTTCTGCCTCGAGCTCCGCTACACGGGCACGAAGCCGACGCATCTCGTAAGAGAGACGCAAGCCGCCGCCGGAACCGACGTGGCCAAAAAGGGCCTTCGCCATAGTGATGGTCCTCCACGATGAGTGACCTAGTGGGTGTCAGACAGCACAAGATCCGAATAGATCAGAGTGCGCCCCAAACAATGACTCCAGGCTCCCACGTCGAGTGACCGAAAGTCAAGAGCATGCCACATGCTCCCGAGCCGGTCCGGTGAACATGTAAAAAGCGGACGGTCATTCCCACGACAGTTCCGACAACACAGCGTCTGCAACCAGTCACTTTCGCCGGAAGTCGGTCAGATCGCTCTGCGCCACCTGCCACACAGCCTCCACCCTGTCCGTCCGCCCAGGGGTGTGACCCGTCATCAACAAGTGCAGAAGGTCACGACAGGCCGGCTCCGGCCCTTCCGCAACCACCTCGACCGCCCCGTCCGGGAGGTTGGTGGCGGATCCGACCAGGCCCAGGCGCCGGCCCCGGGTACGCACGTAGTCACGAAAGCCGACGCCCTGGACAAGGCCGGCGACCCGGGCAGTGAATCGGACCACGGCGTGTCCGGACTCCCTCTGCTCCGCGGATACATCGCTCATCAGCACGGTAGGGTACTGGCCATTGTGGATACCACATACTTCCCAGACATGGCAGGCCGACCGAGAGGGACACGGCGGCAGGATGATCATCGACTGGAACGGCCGGACCGGCCACGTTTCCGCCGCCGGTCCGCTGCCGTGCTACTCGCGTGTGGAGCTCTCGGCTCGGCACTCCTTCTCAGCGGTTGCGGCCAGAACTTCTCCCAGGACGGCGGCACGCTACCCGCCCCGCACGCGAGCACCGATGGTGACCGCCAGGTGACCCCGGAGCCGGTCGACAGCGCAGACAAGATTATTGGTCCTGGCTACGCCCCGCCGCGTACCGCAGGGCCTACCCAGACAGCGGTGCCCAATCTGCCGGGCGGCAAATAGTAGTCAGTACCACTCATAACTACCACCCCTACGATTCACCTCATGCCGATCGCCGGTGAGACGCGGCTGGACACCCGGTTACCCAAACCAAGATCAGCCTGCTCGCCGGCCTGGTAACCCGCACGACCGCCGCTCCCGGAGAGCTGGCGTGTCCTTGGCGCTCGCAACCTGGGGTAGACGCTTGCCAGGTGCGCATCCACCCGCTGGCTTCGATTCGCCAGGACGACGGCCACCGACGGCGTCGTCGAGGGCCCGTCTGATCCGTTCTCCCGGGTCTGCTTCTGCTGGGTCTGCGCCCGCTCCCGGGCCATCCGCTCCGTCCTGGTCAGTCTCTCCGCCACCGCCACCGCGAAGCCGGCCATCCACGACCGACGAAACGCCCGCGGGTCCTCCCGGCGTGGTGGACGGGCGAGAGCCAACCCCTGTGCCTGCTGGACCAGCAACGAGGTAAACAACATCTGCACGCGGTGGATATCCGCATCCATCCCGAACAGATGAGCGGAGTGCCCCGTCCCCACTGCACGCTGCTCGGTCCGGTACACGAGCCGGCAACCAAGCGGTGCGGCAATGCCCGCGAGCAACGAGATCTTGTCCCGGGCATAGGGCGAATCGACGGCCACCACCAGGTCAGCCGCCTCGACGCGGTGCGGCGACGCCTCCTCGACCAGCGCGCGGTCGATCCCGTACTGGGCGATCAGCTCGGCTGCCTTGCTGTTATAGGTTTCGCGGGCGGCTTCGCTCAGCCCCTCCGCCTCCGCCATCGCCAACAGCTTCCGTATACGACCGAGCAGGGCATCCGGATTCATCGCGCCTCCGTCCATGTCGCGTCGGGGGCAGGCCAGCCAACCGACGTGTCGGATGATGCCTCACCGATCCCGGCAGCCCGGTCTCGGCCCTGGACGAGGCGATAACTGTGAACGCCGCGGCAGGTCTGGCTCCCCACCGACTATCGCGGACGCCACGCCCGGCACCCCACCCGAGAGTCGCGGGATTCGAACGTGTGATCTAACCTTACCATCTGGCCCGCCCTGGGTGCGGCTGGCAGGTGGGGCAGGTGAAGCTCGACCGGTTCATGAAAGCGTCCCGGCGCACCGCGTCTCCGCATCGTGTGCACGGCCGACCCGCACGGCCGTACACCTGTAGCGACCGTTCGAACAGCCCGCTGACTCCGTCCGCCGACACGTACAGGCGGTCGAAGGACGTACCGCCCGCCTCGAGAGCCGCGGTCATCACCGTCCGCGCGCAATCCAGCAGCCTGCCGACCTCCGCCCGAGTGAGGGTCTCGGTCGGCCGCGCGTAGTGCAGCTTCGCGGCCCACAGGGCCTCGTCCGCGTAGATGTTCCCGACCCCGCTGACAAGTGTCTGATCGAGCAGGGCCCGCTTCACGCCGGTACGGCGTCGACGCATCCTCTCCGTGACGAGACGCTCGTCGAAGGCGAGGTCCAGGGGATCCCTGGCGATGTGCGCGACGGGAGCAGGCAGATCCGCTTCCCCCACCGCGACCGCCAGGCCACCGAAGGTACGTTGATCCACAAATCGCAGTTCGCGTCCTCCGTCCGTGAAGACGAACCGGATCCGCAGATGCTTCTGGTCGGGGGTGGCGGGTGGAACGACGAGCAACTGTCCGCTCATCCCGAGATGGGCGATCAGCGCATCCCCCTGGGCCGGATGACCTGGGGGCAGGGCAGGCGGAGACATCTCGGCCAGCACGGCAGCTGATTCCTCCTCCGGTGGTTCTTCTGGAACCACCGGAGCGCACGCCGCATGGTCTACCGGCGGCTGAATCACCAGCCACAGATACTTGCCGCGACGTCGTGCCGCCGTTATCCGGCGGCCGACGAGCAGCGCCGAGAAGTCGGCGGCACCGGCCAGATGACGGCGCACCGCACGAGGATGGTGGACGTCAACCGATGCGATGACGCGACCGACGACACCACGTTCCAGACCGCGGCGAACAACCTCTACTTCGGGGAGTTCTGGCATGATCTCCGGTCATCGGGCCGGGTCAGTGGGATGACACCGGACCCTCGACGTGGCTCGATGGATCTGTCGCCACCGCTGAGCCTGTCGCCACCACTGAGGAAGCGAATCGAGGCAACGGGTGATCACCCGCTCTCACGGGCCCGAGACCCGATCGTGATCGAGGCCGCCGATGGCGGACTTCTCGTGATCTCCGCCGACGACATCCACGCCCGAACCGTCCTCCCGCCCCAGGGCCGACCGTTCCTCGAGAACCGCGAAAGCCGCGGCGGCCGCCCGCTGCTCAGCCTCCTTCTTACTTCCCCCTTCGCCCTCGCCCAGTGGCTCTCCCGCGATCCTCGCGTAGGCGGTGAACCGCTTCGCGTGGTCCGGACCGGCCTCCTCGACGACATATTCAGGCGGTCCGAGAGCCAGCACCGCCGTCTGTTCTTGCAGTGAGGTCTTCCAGTCAAGCCCTGCGCCCCGGCCGGCGGCCTCGTCCAGCAGGGGATCGAAGAGACGGTGCACGAAACCGGAGGCCACGTCGAAGCCTGAGGACAGATAGACCGCCCCGATGATGGCCTCGAGGGTGTCGGCGAGAATGCTCGCCTTGTTGCGCCCCCCGGTGGTCTCCTCCCCCCGGCCCAGCAGTAGGTACGGACCGAGCCCGGTGGGTCCGATCCCCCGTGCCACGTCCGCGAGAGCCCGCATGTTCACAACCGAGGCCCGCTGCTTGGCGAGCTGCCCCTCGGGAAGATCCGGGTGGCGGATGAACAATGCCGCCGTCACCACCAGACCAAGCACCGCATCGCCCAGGAACTCCAGGCGTTCGTTGGTGGGCAGGCCGCCCTTCTCGTAGGCGTAGGAGCGGTGCGTGAGTGCGCGGTCGAGCAGCTCGGGGTCGATGGCGACCTCGAGTACCTCGATCAGGCCGTCCCGCGGCGGCGGGGGTGGCAACTGGCGGGTCATCCGACCAGCCCGGCCAAGGCCCGGCGATGCGCCACCAAGGTCGCCATCGCCGCTCGGGTCCGAGAAGCCAGGTCCGCATGGACCGCGGCCGACGCCGCCCTCAGCGCCGCGAGCAGCCCGACTGCCTGGCTGTCGCCGGCTTCACCCGGCGCCCGCTCCGCGTGGACCGCGACACCATCGACCCCCAGCACGATCGTTCCCCCCCGCACATCAGGATCTTCCAACGTTCCCCATCCCGGATCCAGACCGGCCCTGGGCGGGTGCCCCGTACCCCGATGAGATTCCCACCATCGCATCCCCCGGATGACGGACATCAGGACATCTCCGGTGAATCCGTCGGTGACCGCCACGTCGACTCCGCGGCGATGATCGATCCTCTGGCCGTCGCCCGGCTCGCCCGTCCACGGAGCCGCGAGGAGCCGATCAGCCGTCAGCGGGCCGACATAGTGCAGATCAAGCGATCGGAGCAGCTCGTCGGCGGCTCGCCGCAAGGTGCCGGGGAGCGCTGGACGCGCCGTCAGAAGCCCGACGCGAGGAGCGTCAACGGCGAAGCGAACCGCGGCGTACGCGCTGCCCGCGACCGCGAACTGGGCGAGTTCGTCCGCCGTCACATCAACCGTCGCCCCCGCGTCACACAGCACGACGGGGGCATTCGACCCGCCGACAATCGAGGCGAGGGTGGCCCGCGTCGCCCCGGGTAGCAGACCGTAGGTGAACTGAGCCGAGGCGACCACGGCTTCGGCCGGGGCTACCGAGACCATCGCATCGGCATGTCCGTCGCGGACCAGGCGCGCCGCTACCCGGACGCCGGAGTCCCGACGTGCTCGCACTTCACGCAATGCCTCCGGGCCCGCCGAAACGCCGCGAGCGGCCGTGGCGAGCAGAACGCGCTCGCCTGGCACAATTCCCAGGCAAGCAAGGTCATCCCGGACGGCGTCACCGGATGTCACCAGAGTGAGCACCAGATGCGGATCGGCGTCGAGCGCACTGGGCAATGCCTCGAGGAGAGGCCCGGAAGGGGACCCCTCCCCCACCAGGTCAACAGCGATACGTGTCACACCGGGTCAGACGTCAAGCACCTGACGGTCATTGTACCGGCCGCACGTGCCACAGACGGTGTGCGGCCGGATCACGTGCCCCCGCGAGCACTTTGCGAGGGTCGGCACCTTGGCCTTCCACTGCGAACGCCGGGACCGGGTGTTGCTGCGCGAGGTGCGCCGCTTCGGGACGGCCACTATTCCTTCTCCTTGCTCTCATGAGGGTCGGTGCGACCCTTCTCGGTTCCCGTTGCTCCGCTGTCGGCCAGCGCGGACAGCGCCGCCCATCTCGGGTCGGATCGCGCATGGGAATGTCCAGGCTCGACATCGTCGAGACGCACCCCGCAATCCACGCAGAGTCCCGCACAGTCCGGGCGGCAGATGGGTGACAGCGGAAGGTTGAGCACCAGGGCATCCCGCACCACGGGCTCGATGTCCGCATGATCATCGATTAGTACCCGAGCGTCTTCGTCGTCACCCAGGTCCACGGCTCGGTCAGGGTAGTAGAATAGCTCGCGAAACTCGACCATGCTGGCCTCAGACACGTCGTCCAGGCAGCGCGCACATTCACCCCGAAGCGGCGCCACGACG
This sequence comes from Frankia sp. CgJB1, assembly GCF_977947065.1. Taxonomy (NCBI): domain Bacteria; kingdom Bacillati; phylum Actinomycetota; class Actinomycetes; order Frankiales; family Frankiaceae; genus Frankia; species Frankia sp. CgJB1. Next base: position 11,547 of record NZ_CDWTNB010000005.1, on the reverse strand, counting down.
GTCCCGCTGACCAGAACACCCTCGATCACCGATTCGAGACGCAGGTCCAAGGTGGCGCTCGCGCCAGCCGGCACCCACATCATCTCGGTTCCGAGACCGGCGGGAAGTTCCGCCTCCGCCCGGACAAGCCGCATCGACCCGGGCCGCCGACCGAGCTCACGGGTGTCCAGCACAAGGGGACCCTTCGGGGTCCGACGGCGAGAGTGGGATCCAGTCATCGCGGCAGTCAAATTCACATCTACGTCAATGTCAGGAAGCCCGGCCGAAACAGGGCCTTCGTGGTGGTATAGCTACCCGGCGTCGCTGACGACGGAGGCGGCCCGGCATCGACGGCGCCCTGGACCCTCCCAGAGGCCTGGACCCTCCCAGAGGATCGACGAACAGACTCCAGCCGGTCAGCTACTGCGAGCCGGTCAGCTACTGCGGTCCTAGCCTATCCGATCGGCGCCGCGGACGATCCGATCAGGCTGCCGAGATCTCCGGGCACCCGAGCCCGGCGGGCGGCGGACCTCCGCCCAGGAACCCACTCGGGCACCGCTCACCCCCCCCCGCGACCGGCCCGGAGCCCGGACGGTCGGGAACGGCGGGAGAGCCCGGCGGAAGTCGGTCGGCGGCTACCCACCCGGCGGGAGTTACTGAGCGAGACGCTCACGGAGCTGTTTGAGTACCACATCGGGTACCAGCCCCGACACATCACCCCCGTAACGCGCGACCTCCTTCACCAGACTGGAGGACAAAAAAGCGTATTGCGGGTTCGTGCTCATGAAAAGAGTCTCCACGCCCGCAAGCGAATTGTTCATCTGCGCCATCTGAAGCTCATAGTCGAAGTCGCTGACCGCACGCAGTCCTTTGACGATCGACTGGATACCCCTGCTCCGACAAAAATCGACGATCAGCCCGTGGGACGCATCCACCAGGACGTTGGACGGCGCCATCGGATGATCACGCAGGGCCTCCCTGATGAGCTCCATCCGCTCGTCGACGGTGAACAAGGTGACTTTGTTCTTGTTGATCGATACGGCGACCACGACCTCATCGAAGAGTCTGCTCGCTCGGACGATGATGTCGAGATGACCGTTGGTGATCGGATCAAATGAACCGGGACAGGCCGCCCTCCTCATGATCGAATACCGTACCAGAGAGCGCCCTCCCCGTACCTCCGGTCGCGCAGCGCACACAACCCGTCAGGCCAGGCGACCGGGCCCGAGCGGTGCGATCTTTCGACAACGCAGACACTGTCCGCAGTCAACCAGGCGGCCGCCAGCAGCTTTGACAGCACTTCGCCGAGTTCCGGGTCGCGCATCGCGTACGGCGGATCGAGGAAAACCATGTCGTAGGGATTACCCAAGGCGTTCTGCACCACACGCTCTACCACGGCTTGCACGATCTTCGCGCCCGACAGTCCCAGCGCTGTCACGTTCCGCCGCAGAGTGCGTATCACGACCGGATCGCGGTCAACGAGAAGGGCATGAGTGGCACCCCGAGACAGCGCTTCCAGACCGACCGCACCAGATCCGGCATAAAGATCGGCAACCCGAGCGCCCCGCAGATCCAGGCAGGTCGACAAGGTGTTGAACAATCCCTCACGGGCACGTTCCGAGGTCGGACGGGTGGTTGTCCCGGGTGGAACCACGAGCCGCCGACCACCCGCGGTCCCACTGATGATGCGCGTCATCGGGCCACCCGGTCATCCCTTCTCGAGGAAGGCGACACTGGTGTCGTCGAGAACCGCGTCGAGCAGCCGGCGCAGTGCGGGATGCCGGTCCAACCCGGGGTCGTCGTCAACCAGGCGACCGGCCTCCGCGCGTGCGTCGCGGATCAGGTCCTCGTCACGAAGAAGTTCCAGGAGCTTCAGGGATCGTCGCCCGCCGGACTGAGCGGCCCCAAGCACATCGCCCTCCCGACGCTGCGCGAGGTCGAGACGGGCCAGCTTCGCCCCGTCGCTGGTGGCGGCGACCGCGCTGAGCCGCTCCCAGGCGGGGGATCCCGGCTCGGCCGCTGTATGCAGAAGACACCAGCCGGGCGCGGTGCCCCGGCCGACCCTCCCGCGCAACTGGTGCAGCTGGGACACGCCGAACCTGTCCGCGTCCAGGACGACCATCACTGTTGCGTTCGGTACGTTCACTCCCACCTCGATGACGGTGGTGGCGACCAGCACGTCGACCTCGCCGGCCGCGAATCGGTTCATGGTGGCCTCCCGCTGCCCGGGTGCGAGACGACCGTGCAGTGGTTCAACCCTGAGATCCGCAAGATCGCCATCCACCAGCAGGGGCAGCACCTCACACACTGTCGCAGCTGGTCGGGACGCTCGCGGATCCGGACCAGCCGCCGAGGATCCGGCGGGGTCATCCTCCCCGCACTCATCCTCCCCGCTCGCACCGATCCGGGGACACACGACATAGGCCTGATGCCCGGCGGCCACCTCGTCGCGGATTCGTCCCCACATCCGATCCGTCCAGGATCTCTGGCTCGCCGGCACCACGAACGTCCCGATGGGAGAGCGTCCCGCCGGCAGTTCAGTGAGCTCGGAGACTTCGAGATCACCGAACACGGTCATCGCGACCGTCCGGGGAATCGGCGTCGCGGTCATCACAAGAAGGTGGGGAGGACGTCGTCCACGCGCTCGCAGCGTGTCCCGCTGTTCGACGCCGAAACGATGCTGTTCGTCAACGACGATCAGACCAAGATCGCTAAAGATCACCTCATCGTGCAGCAGGGCATGAGTGCCGACCACCAGACCGGTGGAACCGTCTGCGATCTCCGCCAGAGCCTCCCGCCGCGCACGCGCCCCCATCGATCCGGTGACCAACGTCACCCGCGTGGCCCGATGATCGGCTCCTAGTTCTCCTGCCCGGGCCAGGTCGCCGAGCATCTCCCGGAGGCTTCGGCTGTGCTGAGCGGCAAGAGTTTCGGTGGGCGCCAGGAGTACCGCCTGACCGCCCGTGTCGACCACGGTGAGCATCGCCCGCAGGGCGACCAGTGTCTTGCCCGAACCCACCTCTCCCTGCAGCAGGCGATGCATCGGAACGGGCCGACCGATCTCGGCCGCGATCGTCTTCCCCACCTCGCGCTGGCCCGTCGTGAGGGGGAAGGGCAGAGCGGCGTCGAACGCCGTCAGTAGACCATCCGGACGCTGCGGCCGGGGTGTCGTCGCCATCGCCTCCACCTCACGACGCCGTTGGGCCAACGCCACCTGCAACACCAGCGCCTCATCCCAGGTGAGGCGCCGACGACCGGAGGCGATCTCACCACGGTTCGCGGGCTGGTGAACCAGCCGGAAGGCCTCGGCCAGAGCGGGCAGGCGGTACCGGCTGCGGAGATCGTCCGGCAGCGGATCCTCGACGGGATCGAGAGAGTCCAACGCCAGCCGGACGCACCTCGCCAGCGTCCAGCTCGGCACCTTGGCGGAGGCGGGGTAGATCGGAACCAGCGCGTTCGCGAACGGCGCACCGCTGGCGGCTTCCCCGTTCTCCTCGGGTTCGAGGAGCTGGACCTCCGGGTTGGTCAGCTGACGCCGCCGGCGGAACTCGTCGACCTTGCCGGCGAACAGCGCGGTCGTCCCGGGACGGAGGTCACGCTCCCGCCAGCTCTGATTGAAGAAGGTCAGCGACAGTGAATGCCGGCCGTCCGTCACCGTCACGCGCACCATCGACTTCCGGGTGCCGCGCATCGGGCGGCGTTCTGTCTTCTCGACCCGGGCCTGGACCGTCACCGTCTCACCGACGACGAGGTCCGCGAGGTCCGTCAGCTCGCCTCTCTCGTGGTACCGGCGGGGCAGGTGCCCCAGCAGATCACCAACCAGCCTCAGCTCCAGGCCATCGGCCAAGAGGACGGCGGCACGCGCGCCGACGAGAGCCTTCAGGGGCGTGTCGAGGTCGACCACATCACCGATAGTGCACCGGACCACCGACAGTACCGAGACCCACCGGCTCCCGCCGCATCATCTGGACCACAGAAGGTGGGGTAACCTCAAGCGGGTCATCGCTACGCGCGTCCCCCGGCGGCGCCGTCGGGGTTGCGGGTTGCGGGTTGCGTACGATCCTGGTTCTGAGTCCCCTGACGTCCCGGGCACGCCTACCGGGACCGATACTACTTCGACTTCGGCTACTACTTCGACGGAGTGTTTCTCGTGTCTTCGGTGTGTGACGTCTGCGGCAAGGGGCCGGGCTTCGGTATGTCGGTCTCCCACTCCCACCGACGCACGCGCCGTCGGTGGAACCCCAACATCCAGACCGTGCGCACGGTCGTGGGCGGGACCCCCAAGCGGCTGAACGTCTGCGCTTCCTGCATCAAGGCGGGCAAGGTCTCTCGCGCCTGAGCCCTCCGGCCGGAGGGGGCGACACCGGACGCGGGCCTCCCGCGGACGTCGAGGCGGAGCACGGCCACATCCACGTCGGGTACGGTGCCGGTCACCGACGCCGATCCGTTGCCGATCCGTTAGTATCCCGGCATGGCAGGCTCCAGGCGTCGGATTCGGCTCGCCCTCCTGTTCGGTGGCCGCAGCACCGAACACGCGATCTCCTGTGTATCGGCCAGCGGCGTACTGCGAGCCCTGGATCGTGACGTCTACGACGTCGTCCCGGTCGGCATCGACATGCATGGCCGCTGGGTCATGCTGCCGGACGACCCGACCGCCCTCGCGGTGACGGGAGACCGGCTGCCCGCCGTCGTCGCGGCCCGCGGTGAGAGCGTCGTCCTGGCCGCGGATCCGACGACGCCCGGTCTGCTGCCGCGCCGCCCCCGCGGCGGCCCCGACGCTGCCAGGAGCACCCTCGGGAGCGGCGACACCCTCGGGGACATCGACGTGGTCTTCCTGCTGCTCCACGGCCCCTTCGGGGAGGATGGGACGGTCCAGGGCCTCCTGGAGATGGCCGGCCTGCCCTACGTCGGCTCCGGGGTGTTCGCCAGCGCGGCCGCCATGGACAAGCAACACATGAAGGCACTGCTGCGGGCCGCCGGCCTTCCCGTCGGGTCCTACGCCGTCCTGCGGGCCGGTGACACGCTCACCGGGGCCGACCAGGAACGGCTGGGGCTGCCCGTCTTCGTGAAGCCCGCGCGCGGCGGGTCGAGTATCGGGATCAGCCGGGTCGATGCCTGGGCGGACCTGGACACCGCGATCAAGGCAGCCCGCGCCAGCGACCCCAAGGTCCTGGTGGAGTCGGCGATCGTCGGCCGCGAGATCGAGTGCGGGGTCCTCGGAACTCTGGACGGCCCCGGTGTCGAGGCGAGCGTGCCCGCCGAGATCATCGTCACATCTTCGGCCGGCTTCTACGACTTCGAGGCCAAGTACATGTCCGACGCCACCCACTTCGACGTCCCGGCCAATTTGCCCCACACGGTACGGGAGGAGGTGCGGAGAGTGGCAATCGCGGCATTCGAGGCCTTGGACTGCGCCGGGCTCGCGCGGGTTGACATGTTTGTCACGGCTGACGACCATGTGATTATCAACGAGGTCAACACGATGCCCGGTTTCACCCCTACCTCGATGTTCCCGCGGATGTGGGAGGCGAGCGGGGTCACCTATCCGCAGTTGGTGGACCGGCTCGTCAGGCTGGCCCTGCGCGACGGAGCGGGGCTGCGCTGACCGCCCGGCACCTCACGCCACCCGGGCCCGTGACGGCGCAGAGGCGTTCCGCCGGGCGGAATGGCCGGGAGCTCGTCTCAGGATGTCGTTGACCTGCTGTGCGCCCGCACGGCGGGGGCGACCGAGACGAGTACCTCGAACGCCTGCACGTCGGCGGGCAGGATAAGAACCACCTGGGGCTGCCGCGTCGGAGTGGAATAGCGCACCGTCGTCCCGCCCAGGTCCTCGGCAAACCACCCCACATCGTCGACGACGGACAGCATCGCATCGGGACGGTAGCTTGCCGGAAGACCCGACGCGCCGCAGGTGAGCACCACCGGCGTCGCGCCGTAGGCCGCTGCCGTGGTCTGCGGGGGGTCCAGTGCCCGGCGGTCGAGGTCGTCCCCGAGCGACGGGGGAAGGTCGTGGACCAGGTCCACGCACGACGAGCGGGCCGACTCCGCGGGAATCGGCACGTTGGTCAGCCGGATCGATCCGGGACCGCCGCATCCGACCAGCGCGAGCAGGACCCACGAGGCGACGAACACCGGAGACCGACCTGACCGCCCCGGCCGGCGCCTGCCCCGTGCCGGGCGCCCGCCCCACTCGGCTTGCTCACCACCGGTGGCCATGTCCCGATTCTGGCGCGCCACCGGCGTCACCGGGTCCCCCCGTCCCGGAGCCGACCTGACCCACGTCGGGACGGAGAAGCTCAGAAGTGAACAACCGGGCAGGTCAGCGTGCGGGTGATGCCGTCGACCGACTGCACTCTCGCCATGACCATCTTCCCGAGGTCGTCGACGGTGGCCGCCTCCGCCCGGACGATGACGTCATAGGGGCCGGTGACGTCCTCGGCCTGAGTGACCCCGGGGATCTGCTCGATCTCCTTGGCAACCGAGGAGGACTTGCCGACCTCGGTCTGGATAAGGATGTACGCGTGGACCACAGACGCTCCCTCGTCGGACGTCGACAGCCCGTCGAGCAGAACTACGGGCCGACAGAAGATAACAGGCAAACGGCCCGGATGAGAGCCTCCGAGGTCGAGGAATTTACTCAGATCGGCCAGCGGCGACCGACCGAGGGGTCGCCAGGCCTCATCCGGAACCCCAATCGTGGGGGTCAGCTGGTCGGCTCGGTACCCGGTTGTGATGGCAACCACGACGACGCTACCCAGAGCGATGAATAGGAGACACGTGAACGCTCGGAGTATCCGGAGCGAGCCGCCGCCGGGACCGAGCCCCGCCCCGCCCCGCGTACTGACGATCGCCGGATCGGATTCGGGCGGCGGCGCGGGCATCCAGGCGGATCTCAAGACGATGCTCGCCCTCGGCGTCCATGGCATGAGTGCGATCGTCGCGGTGACGGCACAGAATTCCCTGGGCGTCCATGGTGTGTGGGATCTCCCTCCGGAAGCGGTCCGAGCCCAGATCAGAGCGGTCGTGGCGGACATCGGGGTCGACGCGGTGAAGACGGGGATGCTCTCCTCCGCCGCACTGGTCTCGTTGGTCGCCGCCGAGCTCTCGCGGCTCGACGTGCCCGTCGTGGTCGATCCGGTCAGCGTCTCCAAGCACGGCGACCCCCTGCTGGCCCCGGAGGCGGTCGAGGTGGTCCGTACGGAGCTCATGCCCCGTGCCACCATCGCCACACCGAACCTCGACGAGGTACGTCTGCTGACCGGGGTGGAGGTGCGGGACGTCGCCGGCCTGCCCAGAGCCGCCGAGGCGATGCTTGCCCTGGGCCCGCGCTGGGTGCTGGTGAAGGGCGGGCATCTTCCCGGCGACGCGGTCGACCTGCTCACCGACGGGACCACCGAGGTCGTCCTCCGAAGCCCCCGCCTGGACCGGCGGCACACCCATGGCACCGGCTGCACGCTGGCCTCCGCGATCGCCGCGCACCTGGCGCAGGGGCGTGGTCACGCCGAGGCCGCACAGTCCGCCAAGGCCTACGTCAGTGGCGCCCTGGCCAGCGGCTTTCCGCTCGGCGCGGGGATCGGCCCGGTAGACCATGGCTATCGTCACCGTAGGTAGCGGCCTGAGAGTCGGGCTCGGGCCGCGCCGGTGGCGTCTGATTCAATCGCCCCGCCGCACGTGACCTGACGCACGTCACGCATCCGCATCATCACCGTGGAGGTAGCCCGTGGGGGCGCACAGCTCGGGAGTGGTACCATCCACCAGCACGGACCGAAGATGGTACCGCATCGTCGGCGGTACTCCGCTCACCGGCTCGGTCGAGGCGTCCGGGGCCAAGAACTCGGTCACCAAGCTGCTCGTCGCCACCCTCCTCACGCCAGAGCCGTGCACCCTGACCCGGGTGCCTCGGATCGCCGAGGTCGACGTGGTCTTGAGCATGCTCGCCGAACTCGGCACTCAGGTGGAGTGGCTGGACGAGCACACTGTGCGACTCGCCACCGAAAAGATCATCGACGCGTCGCTGTCCGAGGCCTACTCCGGGGTCAACCGGATACCGATCCTGATGATGGGCCCGCTCCTGCACCGCGTCGGCGAAGCCGTGATCCCACTGCCCGGCGGTTGCCGGATCGGCAAGCGCCCCGTCGACTTCCACCTCACCGGCCTGCGTGCCATGGGTGCAGAGATCGTCGAGCAGATACGTTCCGTCCAGGTCAAGACGCTGGGTCTGCACGGGGCACCCATGTCGCACTGCCGTTCCCGAGCGTCGGCGCGACCGAGAACCTGCTCCTGGCCGCGGTCCGGGCACAGGGTACGACCGTCATCTCGAATGCGGCGGTGGAACCCGAGGTCATCGACCTCATCATGTTCCTGCAGCAGATGGGCGCCCTCGTCGACGTGGAAGTCGACCGCACGATCGTGGTGCAGGGGGTCGGCGCACTGCGGGGAGCCACCCACGCCCCGATCCACGACCGCATCGAAGCGGCGTCCTTCGCCTCGGCCGCGGTGGCCACCGACGGCAGGGTGGAGGTGGTCGGTGCCCGCCAGGAACATCTGGCGACCTTCCTCAACCACCTCCGCCGGCTCGGTGGCGAGTTCGAGGTCACCCCGCGGGGAATGACCTTCTTCCGGGCCCGGCCGTTGACCGCGTCACATGTGCAGACCGACGTGCACCCCGGGTTCATGACCGACTGGCAGCAGCCCCTGGTCGTCCTGCTCACCCAGGCTGGGGGTGCCTCCGTGATCCACGAGACGATCTACGAGGACCGGTTCGGGTACACCAGACAGCTGGCCGAGATGGGCGCCGACATCGCCCTGTCGACCCTGTGCCTCGGTGGGAAGGCCTGCCGGTTCGCGTCCCGGGACTTCGAGCATTCGGCGGTCGTGAGCGGGCCGACCTCCCTCACCGGCGGTGATCTGGCGATCCCCGACCTGCGCGCCGGCTTTGCCTACGTGCTGGCCGCGCTGGTGGCCGACGGCACCAGCGTCATCCGCGGGACCCGTTTCCTCGAACGCGGTTACGAGGGCCCGGTGGGTAAGTTGCGCTCGATCGGAGCGCTCATCGACACGCAGGCCGTGGGTTCGCCCCCCGGCACCGACCACGCCCCGGCCTGACCGGAACGATGGTGCTGCCGGGCCAGGCGCGGGCAGGTCAGGCGCGCGGGCAGGTCAGAGACGGAGCCGGTACTCCGGGCCCGGCTCCCGACTCATCAGATCCTTGACGGCCTCCATCGGAGGAAGACCCTCATAGAGGACCCGTTCGACCTGACGGGTGATCGGCATGGAGACGCCCAGGTCATCGGCCATGGCGAGCAGGGGGCGGCAGGAGCGCACCCCCTCGGCGACCTGCTGCTGTTCGGCCTCCACCTGCGCGAGCGTAAGGCCACGCCCGAGTTTCTCGCCGAAGGTGCGGTTGCGCGAGAGCGGGGAGCCGCAGGTCGCCACGAGGTCCCCCAGTCCCGCCAGTCCCGCGAAGGTCATCGGATCGGCACCCAGCGCGACCCCGAGTCGGAGGGTCTCGGCCAGGCCGCGCGTCATCAACGAGGCGAGGCTGTTGGTGCCGAAACCCATTCCCTCCAGCATGCCGGCAGCCAGCGCGATGACGTTCTTGATCGCTCCGCCCAGCTCGCAGCCGATCACGTCGGTGTTGGTGTAGGGGCGGAAATAGGCCGTCCAGCACGCCGCCTGGACGGCCTCCGCCGTGCTCGTCGAGGTACTGGCGATCACAGTCGCCGCCGGCTGCTCGGCGGCGATCTCGGGCGCCAGATTCGGACCGCTCACCACCGCGATCCGGTCCGGCGACACGCCCGTGACCTGCGTGATGACCTCGCTCATCCGCAACTGACTGCCCACCTCCACCCCCTTCATCAGGCTGACGTAGACGGCGTCGGGCCCAATCAGGGGCGCCCATCCCGCGAGGACGGAGCGCAGCGCCTGAGACGGTACGGCCAGCACCACGAACTCCGCGCCGGCCAGCGCCTCCCCCGCGTCGGACATCGCGCGCACCCGGTCCGGCAGCTGGATCGCCGGCAGATAGCGCGGATTGACATGGCGGGTGTTGACCGCCCGGACGATCTCAGGGTCACGGGCGACCAGGTTGACCCGCGCTCCGGCATCCGCGAGGACCTTCGCGAACACGCTTCCCCAGGACCCGGCCGTAAGCACCGCGGCCCGTCTCACCTCGTCCCCCGGGAAACGTCCGGCCGAGCGCGGGGAGCGATCGCAACCCCGACGATGGGTACGAGGAAGGCGACACCGATCGAGGCGTTTTCTACCTTGTGGCGGGAATCGACAATAATTGTGCCCTCCGGATGGATCGCGCGCATGGTACCGACGTCCGGCCGGCTGGACACCTCGCACCTCGCATCCCGCCGCGTCCTCACTCTGACCGTAGACGCCGATCTGACGGGTACCACGCAGGATGCGCCGCATGCTGGGGACGCGCCACGGCTCCGGCGTTCAGCCCGCGCCCGGAGGACCCGGGGCACCACGGGGTCGGCATGGCCTATGGTCGCCTTCGTGTGGCTCCCACGAAACGGAGTGTCCTGGACAGTCGTGCTGCCGCTGAAGAACCTCACCCGGGCGAAGACCCGGCTGGACCGCCCCGACCGGAGCCGGCTGGCCCTTGCGATGGCCTTGGACACGGTGACGGCGGTACTTGAGTCCGAGACCAGTCTGGTCGGCGCCGTGATAATCGTGACGAACGATCAGACGGCCGACCACGCTCTGTCGGCTCTCCCCAATCTCCACTATATCGGCGCAGATCAACCGGACCTTTCCCCGGCTGCGAGGGGTGCTCGGCTCGTCGTGATTCCGGACGAACCCGACCGAGGTCTCAATCCCGCCCTGGTGCACGGCGCCGCGCTGGCCTCGGCCCGCTGGCCCACCCGTGCGGTGGCTGCCCTCTCCGCCGACCTTCCCGCGCTGCGCCCCCCCGAGCTGCATCAGGCGCTGTCCGAGGCGAGCCAGCACCGTCGCGCGGTTCTCGCCGACGCGGCCGGAACGGGAACCGTTCTGCTGACCGCGTCGGCCGGCGCCATCCTGCAGCCCGCATTCGGACCACACAGTCACGCCACGCACCGTCGCTCCGGAGCGGTGGATCTGACGGGAACCCTCGGTGGCTCGGTACCGGGACTGCGACGTGACGTCGACACGCTGGCGGATCTGGCGCAGGCCCGGGACCTGGGGGTGGGCTGGGCCACCAGGGCGGCGCTGACCGCCGGGTATCACTCCCCGCTCACGGCGGAGGACTCCGGCGGACCCGGCGGCGAACCGGGCACCTCGGCGGAGCCAGGGCTGTCCGTACCGCCGGGGATCGTAGGCGGAACCCAGCGCCGGATCGTGAGCGACGCGAGCGGACCAGGTCGGGCGAAGAAGTATCCCTGACCCAGCTCGCAACCCAGCTCCTCGAGCTCGGCGATCTGTCCTTCCCGCTCGATGCCCTCAGCCACGACGACGGCACCGAGGGCGTGCGCGAGACTGATCATCGATCGACGCATCGTCGCCACCCGGTGTCCGTCCCTGGGCAGTTCGAGCAGCGTCCGATCGAGCTTCACGACGTCCACCGGCAGTTGATGG
>NZ_CDWTNB010000004.1:0-55228 GCF_977947065.1 Frankia sp. CgJB1 | reverse complement strand
CACCCAGATACAACCCGTCCTGACCGGTAATCCCGGTAATCAGCGCGCGAGGCACGTCGAAATCCTTTCGTCAAAAAAATCTTCGGCCGGTTCCCGGCTGTTCAGGAACCCATCCGGGCCGAGCTTCGCGGTACCTCGGCACCGAGCGCGTCAGCGGCCGCGAGGGTCGCCCGGCTCGAGGCGAGCAGCTCCGCGGTGACACCGGTGTCGCTGCCGCGGCACATCCGCAGGAAGGCCGCCGCGGCGGCACGATGCCCCTTGTCCTGCGGCCCCTTCCAGGCGGAACGTCCATCGATCACCAGTTCGCGGTAATCGTCGATGCGGACGTGCCGGCTGCCCGCCAGCGCCTCGAGATGCTCCTTACGCACTCCGCGGGGACGGGCGGAACTGTAGGAGATGGCCGACAGGGAACCGTCGGCATGCCGGAGCGTGACTGCCACATCGGGAGCAAGCAACAGCTCGGCCTCCCGCCCGGCAAGCGCCGTCACCATGTCCACGTCGCTGCCGGCGAGCGCGGCGCAGGTGTCGACGAAGTGGCAGACCTCGCCGAGCAGCCGGCCACCCTGGACCCGGTCGTTGTACCAGTGGTCGGCCAGCACCGGCCCGGCGGCGATCCGATAGCTCAACGTGAGAGGACCGTCCCGGTCGGCCAGCGCCGCGCGGGCTGCGGTGACCGCCGGAGAAAAACGCCGGTTGTAGCCGACGACAAGCACCCCGCCGCCGGTCGCCGCCGCCTTCTCCACCCGGTTGAGCTCGTCGAGGCTCAGCGCGAGCGGCTTCTCGCACCATACGTGCCGACCGCCTTCCAGAGCCCGGGCGGCGAGGTTGGCATGTGTCGCATGCGGCGTCGCGATGACGACCACGTCGACGTCGTCATCGTCCAGCACGGCGTCGGCGCCGGCCACCGCCCCGGCGAACCCATGCCGGTCCGCGAAGGCCCTGGCCGACCGGCCACCGGCGGAGGACACCGTGACCAACTGGTCGAACCCGGCCGCCCGGAACGCGGGCAGCAGAACCGATCCGGAGAACGTCCCGGCCCCGATCCAGCCGACCCGGCTGCCCCGACGTCCCGCTGGGGCGGATCGCTGGCGGGGCCCCCGCGGCCGCGGGCTGACCGACCGGTCCCGGGCCGGGCCCGCGCTGTGTGCCGGTGCGGTCCCGGCCACCGCGGACCCGGCCTGTTCGGGGGCGGCCTGTTCGGGGGCGGCCTGTTCGGGGGCGGCCTGTTCGGGGGCGGCCTGTTCGGGGGCGGCCGACGCCGGGTAGTCGAAACGGATCCCCAGGTACGGCTCGCTACGGGTGGCGACGATCTCGTAGGCCCGCGGCGCCGCGTCGATCGGAAAAGCGTGGGTGACGAGATCATCAACTTGCAGCCGGCCGGCCGCGAGCAGGTCGAGCACGGCCTCCTGGTTGCGTCCCTCGGTCCAGCGGACCTGCCCGGCCGGGTAGTCAACCCCCCAGTCCTCGTAGCCACGCTCGTACCGCCCCGGCCCGTAGGAGCGGGCGAAGCGCAGCGTCAGCTCCTTGTCGTAGAACGGCGCGCGCAGCAGGCCCAGTCCGACGTCACCCACCACGACCAGCTGCGCCCGGTCCCGGGCCAACGCGGTGGCCCGCATGACCGGTTCCGCCGAACGACCAGCGGCGCAGATGAGGACCGCGTCGGCACCACGGCCCCGGCTCCAGGCGCGGACCGCGGCGGTGGTGGCCTCGCCGGACTCCCGCAGCGCACGGACACCGCTCGCCCCGGCGGTGACCAACGGCAGATCGGCAAGATCGATGCCGGCGACGTCACATCCGCTGGCGAGCGCGAGCCGGGCGGCGAGCTGACCGACCAGCCCCAGCCCGACGACCACCACCTTCGCCCCGGGGCCCACCTCCGCCAGGCGCAGCCCGTGCAGGGCGATGGAGCCGATCGTGGCGAACGCCGCCGCCCCCGGGTCGACCCCGTCCGGAACCCGGGCGCAGAGCAGCCCGGGAACGGCCTGGAACTCGGCGTGGTTGGCGCGCCCGGCCCCACCCGTGGCGACGAGGTCACCGGGGCGGATGCGGTCGACCGCGGAGCCCACCTCGACGACGCGACCACATCCGCTGTAGCCGAGGGGGACGTCGGCGCCGAGCCGATCCCGGACCGAACGCGCGGCCGGGATGAGACCGTCGGTCCTCGCCTTCTCCGCGACCTTGCGGACAAGGTCCGGACGGGCCCGCGCCTTGGTCAGCAGCCCAGAGCGGGCGAGCGTGGTAACGGCACGTTCCGTGCCGGCGGACACGATCGTCGCAACGGTCGCCACCAGCACCTCGGTCGGACCGATGACCGGCACGGGAACGTCGACGACGCGCACCGCCCCGCCGGACGCCGCCTGCACCACCTGCTTCACCACACCACCTGCTTCACCGCGTCACTGGGGCGCCGCCGCACCGGCCGACGGTCGGCGCCGGCAGGCGGACTCGCACCCACTCGCGGACCCGTACCGGCGTGTCGGCTCGTACCGGCGTGTCGGCCCGAGTCTTCGGTACGACCGGGGGAAGTGAGGGCGTCGGGGGCGCCCACGCTCGCATCATGCTGCGCAGTGTAGTTGATGCATTACATTCAGCGATGAACATCGGCCTCGCCCATCCGAAGTGTCAGACCCGGAGGAACGGCATGCTCGAAGCGTCGGCCGCCGCGTGCATCGTCACCCTTGCGGCGACCCCGATCGTCATCGTCGGCATGCGCCGGATGGCGGCGATCGACGAGGTCACTGCGCGGTCCTCGCACCAGGTCCCGACCCCGCGTGGCGGCGGTATCGCAGTCGTCCTCGGGCTGTTCGCGGGCATCGGCCTGGCGGTGTGCATCCCTGGGTACGGCGACGCCCGCGACCTGCTGTCGTTGACCATCGGCATCGCCCCGTTCGGCCTGATCGGACTCGTCGAGGACCTCAGCGGCATCACCCCGCTGCGCCGACTGGCCCTGCACGTCACCGCGGCCGTCGTCGTCGCGGTGACGACGGTGCTCGGGGCGGTGCTCGACGACCCGGTTCCGAGCGGCACAACCGTCCTGCTCGTCACGATCATCGCGCCGATCTGGATCACCGCATTTGTCAACGTCTTCAACTTCATGGACGGCATCAACGGCATCTCGGTGACGACGGCGGTCCTGGCCGGGGCGGCGTTCACGGTGCTCGGAGCCGTCCACCACGTGGACGCGATCACGATCGGCGGTGCTCTCACGGCGGCCGCGGCGCTCGGTTTCGGCCCGTTCAACTTTCCGCGGGCCCACATCTTCCTCGGGGACGTGGGCAGCTATTCGCTGGGAGCCGCGATCGCGGTCCTGGCGGTGCAAGCGGTCCTGGCGGGAATACCGGTGGAGACCGCCGTGGCGCCGACGGCGCTGTATCTGGCCGACACTGCCTGGACCCTGCTACGCCGGGTGCGGGCGAAGGAACAGTGGTACCTGCCCCACCGCACCCATGCCTACCAACGACTCACCACCGCCGGGTGGTCACACACCCGGGTGACCGGGCTGGTTGGCGTCCTGACGGCGGTCCTCGCCGCCTTGGGATTCGCCGCGGACGGACCACTGCCCGTTCGCCTGCTCGCCGACACGGCAGCCGGGCTGGTGCTCCTCGGGTACCTGAACGCTCCACAGCGCGTCGCGGCGAGACGGGACTGCGTCGCGGCGGCCCCGTCCTCCGGAGCGGCGATCCCGTCGCAACGCCGGCTGGCGAACCCGGACAGGACAGACCGGACCGACGGGACCCGGCCACTGGGGGATGCCGGTCGAAGCCACTGATCGGCTCGTACCCCCCCCCCCCCGACCGCCAGGCGGCCGACGACGACGGATGACAACGAGGTCGATACGAAGCGCGACACACGCGGTACGACATCGCCCACGTTTAGTCACGCACAGCATACAATGCATTACTCATGGTGAAGGATGTCAAGGGCGACTGGAGGTCGAGGTCGGTGGTCCCCTCTCCTGCCCGGTCGCGCGTCCTGCTGGTGACGCACTACTTCCCCCCGGAGACCGGAGCTCCCCAGTCCCGGTTGTCGGAGACGGCACGCGCGTGGGCGGCGAACGGGCTCGACGTCACCGTACTCACCGGCATGCCGAACCACCCGACGGGCAAGATCCCTGCCGCCTATCGCGGCGCCTGGCTGCGGACCGAGCGGGTCGACGGGTACCGCGTCGTGCGCACCTGGCTCTATGCCACTCCCAACGAGGGGATCACCCGCAAGACCCTCGGCCATCTGTCGTTCATGGTCACCAGCGTCCTGCTCGGCGGCCGGCCCGCCGGCCCAGCCGACGTGGTGGTGGTGTCCTCGCCGACCTTCTTTCCCCTCGGCTCGGCCTGCCTGCTCGCCAGGCTGCGAGGCGCCCGGCTGGTCGTGGAGGTCCGCGACCTGTGGCCGGCCATCTTCGAGCACCTCGGCGTCCTCACCGACCGGCGGGTCCTCGGCATTCTCGAACGCCTCGAACTCGCCGCCTACCGGGCCGCCGACGCCGTTGTCACGGTGACGGAGGGGTTCCGGGAAGACATCGTGCGGCGAGGCATCGCGCCGCACAAGGTGCACGTGATTCCCAACGGCGTGGACCTCCGCCGGTTCCACCCGACGACCGTGGCCTCGGCCGACATCCGGGCCCGGCTGAGCGCCACCGACGGCGACACCCTCGTGCTCTACCTCGGCGCCCACGGCATCTCGCACGGGCTGACCTCGATCGCCGACGCGGCCGCCCGGGTGACCGGCCGGCCGATCCGGTTCGCCTTCGTCGGTGAGGGGGCCGAGAAACGCAGGCTCGTCGGGCACGTCGAGCGCCTGGGACTAGCCAACACGGTGCTGCGCGACGGGGTTGCCCGCGAGGAGGTGCCCGCCGTCGTCGCGGCCGCCGACATCTGCGTCGTCCCGCTGCGGGACGTGCCGATGTTCGACACGTTCATCCCGTCGAAGATGTTCGAGTTCCTCGCCGCGGGCCGCCCGGTGATCGGGGCGGTCCGCGGCGAGGCAGCCCGGATCCTCCTTGCCGCCGGGCAGATGGTCGTGCCCCCCGAGGACCCGGCCGCGCTGGCGGAGGCGATCCTGGCCCTGGCGGCGGACCCGGACCGCCGGGCGCGGATGGCCCGCAGCGGGCGGGCCCACGTCGAGGCCCACTACGATCGCGACGACCTGGCCCGCCGGTACCAGACGCTACTGTTCGGCAACGCACCGTTCCCGACGCCGCCCCCACCGACGACCCTTTCCCCACCGGTACCGGTGCAGGTACCTGCACCTGCACCGGACGTGGTCGCATGAGGTTCCTCGTCACCGGTGGCACCGGTTTCCTCGGAAGCCGGGTGGTCGACCGGGCGCTCGCGGACGGACACCGGGTCGTCGGGCTGGCGCGCAGCGACGCGGCGGCGACAAAGCTGCGCCGACGCGGCGCGGGGACTGTGCGCGGTGACCTCGACGATCCGGCGACGCTGCTCCCGGCATTCCGCGAGGCGAACTGCGAGGCGCTGGTCAACATCGCCTCACTCGGGTTCGGCCATGCGGAGACGATCGTGACCGCCGCCCGTGCGGCCGGCATTCACCGGGCCGTCTTCCTTTCCACCACCGGGATCTTCACTACGCTCGATCCACCCTCGAAGCGGATCCGGGTAGCGGCCGAGGGGACCATCGCGGCGAGCGGGCTGGACTGGACGATCATCCGGCCGACGATGATCTACGGGGGTCCCGACGACCGGAACATGGCCCGGCTGCTGGCGCTGCTCCGGCGCGTTCCGGTGCTGCCGGTCCCCGGCGGGGGGCATCATCTGCAGCAGCCGGTGCACGTCGAGGACCTGGCCCGCACCGTGCTGCGCGCAGCGACGACCGCGGCGGCGATCGGACGCGCCTATGACGTCGCCGGGCCGGAGGCATTGACGTTCCGGCAGGTCGTGACCACGGCCGGCGCCACCGTCGGCCGACGGGTGATCTGCGTGCCCGTGCCGGTCCGCCCCGTTATCGCCGTGACCCGCGCCTACGAACGGCGGGTGTCCTCGCCAAGGTTGAAGGCCGAACAGATCGCCCGGCTCACCGAGGACAAGGCGTTCTCGATCGACGCGGCCCGCCGCGACCTGGACCATCGTCCGCGGCCATTCGCGGCCGGCATCGCGGCGCAGGCCGCCTCATCACCCGATCGGGTGACCCCCAGCCGCTCTCCCGACCGAACGGAGACCCGGATGTTCCGGATCGACCAGGCCACCCAACTGTTCCAGGACCTCCAACGGATCGCCAGGGTGGCTGGTCCCCCGACGGCGCTGCGCTTTGGTGCCGCCGTGGCCCGGCATGCTCCGACCATCCGCCGGGCGGGCAACCTGAATGCCGCTGACCGGGCAATGGCCGCCGGCGGCCACACCTACCGGCCGCTGCCCGGGGTGACGGTCATGTTGCCCGGCACCGCGTTCGGCGGCGCGCGCGAGATGTACTGCCGCGGCGTCTACCACGCCCTCCCCGGGTACGCGCCGGCGGCCGGCGAGGTCGTCGTCGACCTCGGCGCGAACCAGGGCCTGTTCTCGGTGCTCGCGGCGCGAGCGGGCGCCGATGTGATTGCCGTCGAGGCGCAGCGCGGGTTCGCCCCCGCCTTCGTCAACCATGCCGCCGGCAACGGTGTGTCGAACCACATCCAACTGCTCCACGCCCTGGTCGGTCCGACCGCCGGCGTGTTCGCCGATCCGCGGGCCCGCCGGAACGCGACGCACTGGGACGGAGACGTCGACGTCCTCACCATGGCAGAGGTGTTCGAGGCCGGCGGGGTCGACCAGGTCGACCTCGTCAAGCTGGACATCGAAGGCTCCGAGTTCGCCCTGTTCGACGAGCCCGGATGGCTGGACGCGGTTGGTCGGATCGTGATGGAGGTGCACACCGGGTTCGGCGATCCCCGTACGCTCGACGACCTGCTGGTCCGGCACGGCTTCGAGGTCACTCTGCTCGGTAACGACCTGGTGCCGACTGCCCATCTGGGCGACGCGGCGTCGGGTTACCTCTACGCCCGCCGGACCCGATCGACGACCCGGGCCATCCGCAGGCCCGCCGAGCCCGACGGTCGCCCGGTGCCGGTACCCGGCAGCCGCCCGTCATCCGAGCCCGGTTTCGTCGACGACCCCGCACCGCGGGGTGTCTCGGCGTGAGGCCGATGTCCAGCACCCGCCCGACCCTGGTCGACTGTGCCGGTGCCCGGATGGGCGGGGCGTTGCGGTTCCTGACCGAACTGGACGGTTACCTGAGCCTTCGGCCGGGCCTGCAGGTCCACCTGGTCGGCCGAGATCGCCGGATCGGACCGGGCTGGCTCGCCCGCCGGGAGCGGCCTGGGCGGTACGCGCGCGCGATCGCCCTCAACAACGTCGGCTTCCTCGCGACCCGCGGCGAACGATGGGTCCTGCTGCGCAACGTGCTGCACTTCCTGCCGGCGGAGGAGGCCCGACGGCTACCCGGCGGCCTGCCCGACGGCATGGCCCGGACAGCACGTCTCGTGCGGCTGTTCGCCCGTCGTGCGGACGTGGTCGTCGTACCGACGACCACAATGGCGGACCGGGTTCTAACCATGCTTCCGAGCCTGTCCGCCAGGCTGGTGGTCCGGCCCCATCCGCTGTCCCCCGATCCGACCCCTCCCCGGGCCCGTACGCCGGGCCGGTTTCTGTGTCCCGTGTTGTTCGCGCCGTTCAAACCGATGGGGCGCCTGCTCCGCATGGTCGATGCCGCCGCGACCCGGCTTCAGGAGGAGATCGGAGCCCACCTCGCGATCATGGTCACCGCGACCGATCGCGAGGCCCACGAACACGGCTTGTCCCACTGTCGGACGCTGCGGTTCGTGGGCCGGCTGACGCCGGCCGAACTGCGGGCCCACCAACGCGATGCCGGCGCGTTGCTGCAGCCGACGACGATGGAGTCCTTCGGCTACCCGCTCGCCGAGGCACGGCTCGCCGGGATACCCGTCATCGCCCGCGACACCTCGCACAACCGCGAGGTGGCCGGCTCGGTTCTGGTGCCGTACTCCCGGGAGTCGGCGGATGACCTCGCCGTGGCGCTGCGCACGGCACTCACGTTCACGCCACGGCCCGAGACGGGAAACCCCTTCGATCCGACGCGTTACTTCGACTGGTTGCTCGATGCAGGAGAGAGCTCACCATGACGACGCAGACCCACCGAATCCCGCCGCGCCAGGGCCCATCGTTCCCCGCGGCACCAGCGGCACCAACGGCAGCACCAGAACCGGTAACGCCAGAACCGGCAGCACCAGAACCGGCAGCGACGCGAACCCCACGCCGAGCGAACTGGCCGACCCCCTATGACACCGCCGGTACCACCGGCCCAGCCGGTGCCGCCGGTCCCTCCCCCGCCGGATCGGCACAGCCACAGCCGGCGCCGGGATCGGTTCCCCTCACCGCAATCATCCTCGCCCACAACGAGGCACCGAACATCGTCCGGGCGATCAGGTCCGTCGGTTGGTGTCGACAGGTCGTCGTCGTGGACTCGGGTTCCACCGACGGCACCGCGGATCTGGCCCGCGCCATCGGTGCAACTGTCTGGCACGAGCCTTGGCGTGGGTTCGCCGGCCAGCGGCAGTGGGCGATGACCCACCCGGGGATCGCCCACGACTGGGTGTACTTCCTCGACAGCGACGAATGGGTGTCCACCGCGCTCGCCGCCGAGATCGCCGCCCGGCTGGGGACGGCGGACTGCGCAGCCTACAGCCAACGACGCCGGCTGGTGTTCGAAGGCCGCTGGATCGCGCACTGCGGGTGGTATGCGAACAGCTGGCAGGCGCGGCTGCTCGATCGGCGGGTGGCGTACTTCGACGACGCCGTCACCTACAGCGAACGGGCCGTGGTCACCGGTGAGGTCGGACGGCTGTCCGCCGACCTGATCGACGAGGACCACAAAGGACTCGCCGCCTGGCTGCGCAAGCACGTGCGCTACGCCGAGCTGGAGGCGGCGCGCCGCGTGACGCAGCCCGCTGCCCGGGAGCGGTTGGCGCGGGTCCGCGAGGAGGTGCGCCGGCCCACCGGGTCAACCCGACCGCTCACGCGGACCATCGCGAGGGACGTGATCTTCCCGCTGGTTCCGGCCAAGCCGGCGGTCCTCTTCTGCTACATGTACCTGCTGCGGAGCGGATGGCGGGACGGGCGGCAAGGGCTGCTGTTTTGTCTCTACTACGCCTGGTACGAGCTCACGATCGGCGCACTGACCCGGTCTGTTCACCGGTGACCGCGTCGGTTCCGCTCGGTCGCTACCTGCGCACCACCGCGGGGCTGCGACCGGTCCAGCTCGGCGCCCGTGTCCGGCTGCGCGGGCAACGGGCCATCCTGAGCCGCCACCCGGGCCTGGGCGAGATGCTGCTGCGCGGCAGGCCGCCAGCGGAATCCTGGCCGATCGGGTTCCTGCCGTTCGACGGCAGATGCCCGCCGGCTCGGCCGATGTTCGACGAGATCGTCGCGGGCCGCCTCACCCTGCTCGGCCACTCCCGCGATCTATGCCCCCCGGACTCCAGCACCCCCGCGACCGGCACCCCCACGGGGACCGGCGCCGCCGCGGCCCCCGCCCGATGGGACTGGAGGCAGGCCGACGCTCCGCTGCTGTGGCGCTACCATCTGCACTACTGGGGCTGGGCATGGGCATTCACCACCGAGGCTGTCCAGGGGCCGGCGATGTTCGCCCGGCTGTATCTGGCCTGGCGGACCTCGGTGGCCCTAGGCGATCCGGTTGCCTGGTCGCCCTATGTCGTGTCGCTCCGGGCCTGGACGCTGTGTGCCTTGTGGCCCCGGCTCGCTCGGGGAACGCCCGCCGAGATGGCGGTCCTCGCCGACCTCGGCGTCTGCCGGTCCTTCCTGCGCACTCATCTGGAGACCGACGTCGGCGGGAACCACCTGCTGAAGAACTACAAGGCACTGATCGGGCTGGCGGTCGCCGATGACGACGCCCGCGGCCGCCGACGATGGGTCGACGCGCTGCTGCGCGAGCTCGATCGGCAGGTCCTCAGCGACGGTGGACACTACGAACGCTCCCCCACCTATCACTGTCAGGTGCTGGCCGACCTCGACGACGTCGCCGGGCTGCTCACCGCGGCGGGCCACGCGGTGCCCGGCGCACTGCTCGACGCGGCCGGCAGGATGCGGGCCTGGCTGACGGCCGTGCTCGGACCGGATGGTATGGTTCCCACGCTCAACGACGGATTCGCGGTGCCCGCCGAGGCCCTGCGGCTGCTTCTCCCGGCTCCGGTGAGATCGGCGCCGATCTCCGTCCAGGGTCCGGGTCCGGGTCCGATCCCAATCCCGGCACCGCGCCCGGCCGAGATGCCGACCTCGACGCCGCAGCTGACCGTGGGGACCGCGCACCGTCCGCGGACGCCCGCATCTGACCAGACCGGCGGCCTTCTGCTAGTCGACAGCGGTCTCGCCGTGCTGACGGCGGGACCGTGGCATCTGCTCGCCGACGTGGGCCTGCCCTGTCCCGAGGACCTTCCGGCCCACGCCCACGCCGACACCCTCGCGTTTCTGCTCTGGCACGACGGCCGGCCGCTCCTGGTGGATACCGGGACCTCGACCTACGCCCCCGGACCGGACCGGGACGCCGAACGTGGTACCGCCGCCCACTCGACCGTCATCGTCGATCACGCCGACTCGACCGAGGTCTGGGGCGCGTTCCGGGCGGGCCGCCGGGCCCGTCCCACTCTTGTCACGATGCGCCACCACGAGAACGTGGCGACGTTGGCCGCCGGCCATGATGGCTACCGCCACCTTCCGGGGCGACCCGTGCACTGGCGGACGTGGCTACTCGACCCGAGTGGGTTGTCCGTCGACGATCGGATCACCGGGGAGGGCCGCCACCACGTCGAGGTGCTGTTCCACTTCGCCCCCGGGGTGTCCGTCACCGCCGCGGCGGTCGATACCAGGCAAACCAGTACCGCTTCGAGCGGGACCACTTCGAGCGGGACCAGCCGGAACGCGGCCACCCGGAGCGGGGCCACGGAGGCGCTCACGGTGAGCACGTCCCAGGGGCGGCTGGTCCTGCGGGCCGGCGGACCGGGGCGGTGGGTGGTGCGCTCCACCCGCCGGGCGGTCGGATGGAGCCGTACGGTGCCGGCGTACACCGCCGCGTACGTGATCGATACCGAGCTGCCTGTCGCGGTACGCACCACGGTCGTCCACGAGGTCCGCTCCGGCAACCTGCACTCCGGCGACTTGCGCTCCGGCGACACGGAATCGTCGCCCGCCCGCCTCTGACGCACACCCGGACCGGACCCACCCCGGTCACACCGCATCACCACGAAACCGAACAAACTGCCCGACAGGAGAACACCGTGCCGACCCTGTCCGCCCTACGCCCTTTCGCGGAACGGCTCACCCACCATCTGGTGGTGGCCCGCCGCCTGCCGCCGCCCTTCCAGGCGACGCGCATCTACGTCTCTTCCGAGGCGGGTCTGAAGTATCTGCGCCCCAGTCTCGCCGCCGTCGATCCGGTCCTGACCGACCTGGTCGGCGAGGTCGTGCGCCCCGGCCACGTGGTCTGGGACATCGGCGCGAACGTGGGACTGTTCGCCTTCGCCGCCGCGTCCGCCGCGACGTCGTCCGGCACGGTCGTCGCGGTCGAGCCCGACACCTGGCTGGTCGGGATGTTGCGCCGGTCGCAGACACGGTCACCACGCCGCGGCGGATCATCGGCCACCGATGGCCGTGCCACGGTGAAGATCCTGCCCGCCGCGGTCGGCGCGGCCCCGGGGATCAGCACGTTCCACATCGCGAGTCGCAACCGCGCGACCAGCCATCTGGACGGATTCGGCAGCAGCCAGACCGGCGGCACCCGCGCGGCGCAGCTCGTGCCGACCTTTACCCTGGACGGCCTGCTCTCCCATTTCCCGGCACCGGACGTCGTGAAAATCGACGTGGAGGGGGCCGAGCACGCGGTCCTCAGCGGTGGGCACCGGCTTCTGGGCGACATCCGCCCGACCGTGATCTGCGAGGTCACCGGACGCAACGCCGAGGCCGTCGGCGACCTGCTGCGCGGGCACGGGTACCGCATCGTCGACGCGGAGGTTCCGCCGCCGGCTCGGCGATTCCTGACGGCGGCACCCTGGTCTACGTTGGCCGTGCCGGACGTCCCGCCCGCCACCGCGCGACCCGCGTCCGGGCAGGTTCCCGAGCCCCTGGTGCGCGCATGAGGACCACGGCGGTCATCGTCCACTGGGGGCCGACCGCGCCGACGATGGATCTGGCCGCGCAACTGGCGGCGATACCTCGGATCAGCGAGGTCGTCGTGGTGGCGAACGATCTGCGAGGACGGCCCGACGGCCTCGGGGAGGAGACGGCTTGGCTCGTCCCCCCCGGCAACCTCGGTTTCGGCGGCGGCTTCCGGCACGCGTGTGACGCCTATCCGGCCACCGACTGCTATCTCCTGCTCAACAATGACGTCCAGCTCGTGCCGGCCACCGTCGACGCCTGTCTGGAACTGCTGTCCCGCCCGGACGTGGGCATCGTCGGACCCACTCTGGTCAACGCCGACGGTCTGCATCCGGGCTTCGCCGGACTCACCCGCGTCTTCACCGTGCCGCGCGCCCGCCGGACCCCCACGGACCACGCCGATGACGTGCCGTGGGTCACCGGCGCGATCACCTTTATCAAGGCCGAGTGTCATCGGCAGGTGCCGATGGCCGTTCGGTACTTCCTGTACTACGAGGACGTGGATCTCTGCCACCGCGCTCAGGCGGCCGGGTGGCGTGTCCTCGTCAGTCCGGCCCAGGCCTGGCACACCGGTGGTGGGACGGTACCCAGCAACGGCTACACCTACTACACGGTACGCAACCGGCTGTGGTTCGCCCGCCTCCACGGCCGCCCGCGGCAGGTGGCGCTGGTGACCGCCTGGCTGCTCCTGGCGGTGCTGCCCCGGGTCGCCGTGTCCGAGCTGGTGCGCCGGCGCGGAATCGTCCGCGTCCACTGCGGCCTGCGCGGCGTCGTGGACGGTCTCGCCCGCATCCCCGACATCGACCAGACCCTGCCCGGGGAACCCCAGGCGTCCCGGTGGAGTACGTGGACGCGCGAGGCCCGCTCCGTCCCGCGTCCTCGCCCGGCCCGGGACCGGCCGATCGGTCCACCGGACCCCGCGGGGGGAACCGACCGGCGGGAGAAGGCGGCCGGCACGGGGGAGCTCACCCGTCCCGGCTGAGCGTGACCACCACCCCGTGGCGATCGACCACCTGGAAGCCCAGTCCACGCGCGGCGTCGAGCAGGTCCGCCGCGGTGACGGGCCGTCCCTCGAAGGTCGTGTCGTGCATCTCGAACACCGCTCGACGGCACCGGTCCAGCGCGCCCGGATCCCCCAACAGAAACGACGCCTCCGCACCCTCGATGTCGCTGACGAGGTCGAATTCCGCGATCCTCCTGCGTACCAGCAGGTCCCGAAGCGTGGCCGCCGGAATGGTGACGGTCCGCCGCGACGCGTCGTCCCACAACCGGGAACCGAGGTT
Source organism: Frankia sp. CgJB1 (assembly GCF_977947065.1). Lineage (NCBI taxonomy): Bacteria > Bacillati > Actinomycetota > Actinomycetes > Frankiales > Frankiaceae > Frankia > Frankia sp. CgJB1. Next base: position 41,775 of record NZ_CDWTNB010000004.1, on the reverse strand, counting down.
GTTCCCGACGAGGGCGAACGCCACCGGGCCCACGGCCTGCATGATCGCCCTGTTCTCCACGTCCAGGGTGATGTGCCCGGCGTACGCGGCCAGGCGTCGCGTGAGGCCCTCGATGAGGTGAGGGTTTGCCTCCACGCACACCAGCCGCGAGCCGGGGGCCAGCCGCGAGGCGATATGCGCGCTGGTGATGCCCAGACTCGCACCGAGTTCCACGACGGTGCCCGAGGTCGTGAGATGACGGCGGATCATCCGAATCTCGGCCCCTTCGTACAGCCGCCAGAACAGCGCCGCCCGCGCCTGCGGGGTGAAGTCGCGGTCAGCCACGTCGAAACGCAGCCCGTGGTTGGGGACCCGGTTGCGGGTGGCCGCCGCGATGACTGTCCCCACCGCCGGGGACGTCAGGACACCGGCGATCGAGATCTTGGTTCGGTAAAGAACATCACTGGCGTCCATGAGTAGGATCTTTTCCCTTCGTTGCGGGCCGGGCACCGCCGTAGGCGAAACGTGCCGTCAGGAACAGCACGGCCAGCTGGATGGGCAACGCCGCGAGGAGGTCCCCCACGCTGCTCTCGGAGTTGACCAGTTGGAGGAAGAGCGGAACGAAGATCACGATGTAGCGCAAATCCTTCGCCGGGTCCCACGCCTCGTCGATCAGCCGGAAACCGGCGCCCAGCAGTGCCATGCCGACCAGCAGGGGAAGCAGGCCCCCATGCAGATAGAGGTCGGTCTGGGGGGAGACGGCGGCCGCGGAGTAGATCCGGGCGTTCCCCGAGAGGTACTGCTGTTTGAACTCGTAGCCGGTGGCCCTGATCGGTTTGTCGGGCCAGACCGCCCGGGGCACGGCGGTCAGGACGGGAGCCAGGAACAGCTCGTTGATGTCCCGGTAGGGAACGATGTCGGGAGACAGCTGGACGACGATGGCCAGACTGTCGATGCCCCGCATCCGCGAGGTCAGGTACTCCAGCGGTGACTCCGCGGGGCCTTCCCCCGCGGGGGCGTCCCCGGACAGCGTCTGGCCCAGCACGGTCGGCGCCATGGACACCGCCGACTGGGCGTCCAGGGTGTGGCTCTGGCTGCGTACCTGGGCCCGGTAGGAGGCGTTGTAGGGAATCAGCACGAGGACGAAGACGGCGGCGGCCGCGGCGATCCACCGCATTGGAAGCCGGCCGCTGGCGACGGAGAACGCGATCAGCACCCCCCACACGCTGGTCGCGAACACCCCCTTCATCCCGCTGGCGACGGCGAAGAGGATCTCGATGGACAGCAGGGCGACGAAGGCCCGCCGACGCCCCCCGCCCCGGGCCAGATCGACGGCGGCGATGAGGAGGGCGGACATCCCGAGGCCGCCGAGCAGGGTGAGCGGCTGGGCGTAGGCACTCGCCTCGGAGACCTTCTGGGACGCGTCGCCCAGGTAGGCATACTGGCCCAGGAGGATCTGCAGGACCCTGGCCGCCACCGAGATCCCGCACAGGATCCACGGCACGTTCCGGCCACGCAGCCGGGTACCGGTCCCGGGCGCCGCCGCGGCGGCAAACCGGGTGGCCGCGCGCGTCACCATCCGGCCCGGGCCGAGCAGGTATCCGCAGGTCCACAGCGGCAGGGCGAGGCTCGCCAATGCGAGTGCCCGCAGCACGCCGTCGAGATGGATCTGCGGGGTGTCCAGCTGGGGGGTGCGCCAGACCAGTGACACCAGTCCGAACGACATCCCGGTCCACAGCAGGTACCAGGGGCCGAGACGGAACAAGCCCAGCCCGTAACCACGTCCCGCTCGCGCACCGACCAGGAGCAGCGCAGCGAGGCATTCGAACGTGAACGCCACCGAGCGCAGGACCACCCGGTCGGACTCGGACGGCATCCGGAACGCCTCGACGAACCACGGCGCCACGCTGACCATCACGATCATCAGCCACAGCAGCGGCGGGCGGCGGGCGGCGTAGGCAACCCTCCCACCCGGCACGGCCGGGGCGATCACTACGGCGCACCCGAGGGGATCGGCGAGGCGTCGCCGGTAGGCGTGCCCGAGTGGCGCCGCGGACATCCCGCGAGCGGGCAGACGGCCCGGGACGTCCGCCAGCAGAGAGCCCGCCAGCAGAGAAGATCAGGCATGCCCGAACCTCACGCCGTCTGGTCGCGGGGCAGCGGCGTGCGCCGCAGGGTGACGGCGACCTGTTCGAAACGCTCCCAGCCGTCGTGGAGCGCGAGCACGTTCGGCGAGAAGACGCCCTGCCCGGTCAGCCCGCGCCGGCTCAGATTGAGGATCCGGTAGCCGGCGGCGGCCAGCAGCGAGACCAGCTCACCGGGATGGTCCCCGGCAGCCCGCCGATCCCGTTCGCCGCGGTGGCCGTTCTCGCCGGGACGGTCTCCGCCGCGGCGGGCGAGGCGGGGCGGCATCGCCAGCAGGAGAGCCGGCCGATGCGCCCGTAGGAGCTCACCGGCGCCGCGCAGCACGTCGAGGCCCTCGGCCTCACCACCGATCCTGACCAGGTCAGGCGGTCGGTGCCGCGCAGCGTAGGCATCGAGGGTGATGGTCGTCGCGCCCGGGATGGGCACGGCGCCCACCGCGGCAGTAGCGCCCACCGCGGCGGTAGACAGGTGGACACCCGAGAGCCGGTTGCGCTCGACCAGGGCCGCGAGCGTCGCCCCGGTGCGCGGTGCTTCCTCGAAGGCATGCACCTCGCCGGCCGCTCCCACCACCCCGGCCGCCCACAGGGTGTAGAGCCCAAGGCCAGCAGCGACGTCATAGCAACAGTCACCGGGGCGCAGAACCGCGTCGAACACCGGCGCGAGCGCCGGTGGCCGATAGCGGGGACCGCTGTAGGCGTTCGCAGAGCCCTGTACCCATCGGGTCAGCCAGCCACGACCGCGCAGGTCGGGAAGGACCGCGGCCAGACGTCCCGCCAGCCGCCAGCGCAGCGGACCGGCACGACGCCCGGGGATCGTCGCGAGGTTTCCAGAGCCATCCCGGGTCACATGCTTAAAGTAGCCGACCTCTTACAAAGAGCAATGGATTGAGGTCACGAATCCGCCGCGTCGCCCTCGCCCACCTTGACCGCCAGCCCCGGTCCGCCACCCCCCGGTCCGCCACTCCGCACGGTGAACCCGTCGCGGTCACCGCCAAGCACGTCCGAGCCCGCCGGTGGCTCCTGACAGGGCACCACCCACGGGGACCGCGGCCGCTCGACACGTCCGTGGAACCAGGCCACGGTGCGGGCAAGCCCGTCCCGTACGTCCACCAGGGGTCGCCACCCGAGCGCCTCCCGCGCCAGCGTGATGTCGGGGCAGCGCACGGTGGGATCGTCCTGCGGCCGCGGAACGAAGGTGATCGGGACGTCAGCCCCGCACACCTCCACGACGAGCCGCGCCGCATCAATGATCGTCATCTCCTGGGGGCTGCCGAGATTCACCGGACCAGGAAGGTCGCTGTCCAGCATGCGCACGATCCCCTCCACCAGATCGTCGACGTAGCACAGCGACCGAGTCTGGCGACCCTCGCCCGCAACGGTGACGGCCTGGCCACGCAGGGCCTGCGCAATGAAGGTCGGGATGGCGCGCCCGTCGTCGGCGCGCATCCTCGGCCCATAGGTGTTGAAGATCCGGATGATCCCGGTGGACGTGCCGTGGGTGGCGCGGTGGGCGGCGGTCAACGCCTCAGCGAAGCGCTTGGCCTCGTCGTACATGCTCCTCGGACCGATCGGATTGACGTGGCCCCAGTACTCCTCCGGCTGGGGGTGGACCCGGGGGTCGCCATAGACCTCCGAGGTGGAGGCCAAGAGGAACCGGGCGTTCTTGCGATATGCCAGATCCAGCAGGTTCGCGGTACCCGACGCACCGACCGACAGGGTCTCCAAGGGCAGGGCCCGATAGTCCACCGGGGACGCGGGGGAGGCGAAGTTCAGCACGGCGTCGACCGGACCAGTGACGTCGATCGGCTCGGTCACGTCCCGCCGCAGCAAGCGGAACCCGCCATGCCTCCGAAGATGGTCGATGTTGTCCGGCCGGCCGGTGAGGAAGTTGTCGACGCAGATCACCTCGGCGCCCCGAGCCAGCAGGCGGTCACAGAGATGGCTTCCAAGGAAGCCGGCCCCGCCGGCGACGACGACCCGCCTGGTCACTCCAACCACCACCCGTGAGTAAGGAAAGCCGGGTCATGGGCGTCACGTTCCGCTATCGGTCGACAACGACACTGCGCGCCCCTCAGACAGTCCTCCTTCTATCACTGACAGTGATAGAAGGAGGACTACCACGGCGGGGGACCCGCGTGTCTCCACCCGATGACGCCGCAACCGCCACCCACCGCCACCCGGGCCCCACCGGTTCCCGGCACCCCGGCACCCGCGATCCGCGGCCTACGGCCCGCGACACGCGACACGCGACACGCGACACGCATCTACAAACAGTTGCTCGATTAATACTTTGAGTGACAGAGTCGGATCGATTCGTACTGGCGCACGGCCCACCCGGTCCGATCAGCGGTCATTGCGAGGAGGAACAGCCGGCTCATGACCTCCGTCCACAGGTCGACGACGGTGGCAGTCGTCGTATCGCACGCGATTCAGCATTTCGCGCCGCTGTACCGGGCGTTGACCGAACACGAGGTGGATCTTCGGGTGCTCTTCCTGTCCCGATCGGGCCTGGAACGCTACTTCGACGCGGATTTCGGCCTCGACGTGCAGTGGAAATCGGACATCGTCACCGGTTATCACCACGAGTTCATCGCGGACCTGCCGCTGCGCCCGGGCTGGCGGCAGCCCGACGCCAGCCGGCAGATGGTTACCCGGACCTGGGCGGCCCTGGACCGGCTGCGCCCCGCCTGCGTGCTCGTCTACGGATACCGGTACGCCCATTCCCTCGCGGCGCTCGCCTGGTGCCGGCGACGGGGCGTACCCGCCCTCATGATCAGTGACAGCGAACTCCTCGGCCAGCGAACCCCCGCCGTCCGCGCCGTCAAACGGCTCACGCTGCCCCACCTGATGCGTTCAGTGAGTGCATTCCTCACGATCGGCGACAACAACGAGGCGTACCTGGCCCACTATGGAGTCCCCGCCACCCGCATGTTCCGCACGCCGTATCCCACCGATGAGACGGTGCTGCGGGCCGTACTGGCTCATCGGGAGAAGCATCGAACGGCGATTCGCGCCGAGCTGGGTATCGCCCCGGACGCCCTTGTCGCCCTGTTCGCCGGAAAGATGATCTCTCGGAAGCGCCCCCTCGACATCGCGGACGCGCTGCGCGTCCTCACCCGCGCCCCCCGGGGTCCGGTCGACCGGGAAATCATCGTGATCATGGCTGGGGACGGAGTGTTGCGCCCCGCTCTCGACGCGGTGGCCGCCGAGCTCGGCGGCGCGTTGCGGATGGTCGGATTCGCCGACCAGGAACGGCTCCCCCGCCTGTACGCGGCCAGCGACCTCTACCTGCACCCCGCCGAGCGGGACCCGCACCCGCTGGCGGTCAAGGAGGCGGTGCTCTGCGGCCTGCCGGTGGTGGTCAGCGACCGGGTGGGCTCCACCGGCCCGACCGACGATGTCCGTCCCGGCCGCAACGGCCGGGTTCACCCGGCCGGCGATGTGGACGCGCTCGCACGGATCCTCGGGGAGCTGCGCGCGCGCCCCGACGTCCTGGCCAGGATGGCCCAGGAGTCGGAGAAGGTGATCGGCGACATCGAGCTCGCCGCGTCAGTGGACGGCTTCCTGCGCGCCGTTGCCCATGTGCGCGACACCGCTCGGCGCGGATGACCAGAGCCGTCAGCCGAATCGCCGGGCCGTCATGACCGGCCCGCTCGCGAGCCGGCTTCCCCGCTCCACCGTCGCCGTACTCACCGGCAACGCGGGCACGCTGGTCGTCGGGACCGCGACCGGCGTCCTGGCCGCCCGCACCCTGGGGCCAGTGGCCCGCGGCGAGTTCGTCGCGCTGCAGACCTGGGCGGGCATGCTCGCGATGGTGTTCGCCCTGGGTGTCTCCCAGACGCTGGTCACCGATGACGGTGAGGACCGCGCGCTGCTCGGCCCGCTGCTCACCCAGACCGTCGCGTCGGCGCTGCTCGCCGCGGTGCTGTTCACCGTGGTGCCGGCGCTGATCACTGTGGGCCCGGGCCGTTCGGGCGGCGCGGGAGCCGGGCGGGGACCCGCCTGGGACACCGTCGCCGTGCTGGGCGCGACCTGCTTCACCGCCGCGGCCGTGGCCGCCTCCAACGCCGCCGGGCTCGCGCAGCGCCGCGGTCGGATGACCGGCGAGTTCCAGCTCGTCCGGCTGCTACCGGCGGCGGCGACACTGGCCGCGTTCGCCGCGCTCGCCGGCAGCGGAGTCCGCGATCCAGGATCGTGGATGCTGGCCCTCGGCGTGACGGCCCTGCTACCCCCACTCGGGTACCACGTGGCGGTGCTCGGCGGCCTTCCCGCGCTCGCGCGGCCGGGACGCCTGCTGCCCCGGCGCCGTTTCATGCGGTCCGCCCTGGGGGCCTACGGCACCGTCGTCGGGGCTCAGGTCATCTACAAGCTGGACATGCTGCTCGTCGCCACCTTCCTGGCCGCCGAGCAGGTGGCCTTCTACGCCGTCGCCGTCGCCCTCGCCGGCGCCTGCACGACCGTCTGCCAGGCAACCGGCATGGTGATGTTCAGCCGGCTCCGTACCCTGGTCGATCCCCGGCAGCGGGCCCGGGTGGTGCGCCGCGCGGTCATCGCCACCGTCGCCCTCGCCGCCGTAGTGGCGGGTGCGATCACCCTCGTCACGCCGACGGCCATCCGCATCGTCTACGGCACGCGGTTCGCCCCCGCCGCCCCGGCCGCCCAGGTCCTCGTGCTGGCGACCATCCCGCAGTCCGTCGATTACCTGCTCACCCATGTACTGCTCGGGTTCCGTGCCGCCCGCACGGTGCTTGCCATCCAGGTCCCGGTCGCGCTGTCGACCGTGCTCGGGCTCGCGGCGGCGCTGCACGACGGCCGCCTGCCGATCGTGGCCGCGGTGTCGGGGATCACCTACACCGCCTCGGCCGTGTTGCTGCACCTGGCCAGTACCCGCCTGCTCGCCCGCGCGGCAGGCGCCTCGCCCAGCAGCGCCCCCCCGGACGCCACCTCACCCAGCAGCGCCCCCCCGGACGCCACCTCACCCAGCAGCGCCCCCCTGGACGGCACCTCACCCAATAGCGAACGGAGCCCGACGGCCCCCGGCCCCATCCCCTTTCCGCGCTCACCCCTCTCATCAGGAGCCATGATGACCACGACGCCGACCGTTGCCCCGCACGACCCGACCGTCGCCCGTCACGACCTTTCCGATACCTCGGTGCGGTATCTCGATCTGCTTCGCACGACGCTGACCTGCTCTCTCTGGGATGGTCGGGACGGCGGTACGTGGGAGCCGCGCACCGGCGCGAAGAGGATGCTGGTACGAGCCTTCCGCAGCCAGGGAATGGAAATCGTCAAGAGGAGCGCACCGGGCGCCCGGACCGACGGCCGGGACTGGCCGCGGCTGGCGCTCACGATGACCGGCGACCACCGGATGCGCAACCTCCAGGAGTGCACCGAACGAGTCATCGTCGACGGCGTCCCAGGCGACCTCATCGAGACCGGGGTCTGGCGGGGCGGCGCGTGCATCCTTATGCGCGGGGTGCTCGCCGCCTACGGCGTCCCCGACCGCACGGTCTGGGTCGCCGACTCGTTCGCCGGCCTGCCCGCGCCCAATCCGGGGCGCTACGCCGCCGACACCGGCGACCGCCACCACGAGTACGCGGAGCTGTCGGTGTCCCTCGAGCAGGTGCGGGACAACTTCCGCCGCTACGGCCTGCTCGACGATCAGGTCCGCTTCCTGCGCGGCTGGTTCCGGGACACCCTGCCCACGGCGCCCATCGAGCGCCTCGCGGTCCTGCGCCTCGACGGCGACACGTACGAGAGCACCACCGACGCGCTGACGGCGCTTTACCCGAAGCTCTCCGACGGCGGCTTCTGCATCGTCGACGACTATGGAGCCGTTCCCGGCTGCCGGGCGGCGGTCGAGGACTACCGGGCCGCCCACGGGGTGACCGAGCCGATCATCGAAGTCGACTGGACCTGCGTCTACTGGCGCCGGAACGAGCCCTAGCGGTCACGCTGAGCTGGTCCGCAGTCCGCCGGCCCCGGCGGAGAGAGGAGGAAGGGGATGGCGGAGGAAGGAGTGGCAGTGCGGCAACGACCGTGGGCGGTACTGATGGTGTGTACCGGCAACGTCTGCCGCTCGCCCCTGGCCGAGCATCTCGCCGCCGCCCGGTTCAGCGCCGCGCTGGACCGGATCGGCCTCGGCGCGGCCGGCGCGCCGGCATCCGGCGGGACCGGGGGTAACGAGCCCTCGTCCGAGGGATGGCATCCACCCGGCCCCGCCGGGGATCTTCTGGTGAGCAGCGCGGGAGTATGCGCCCGGGCAGGTGAGGCGATGTATCCCCAGGCCGCGGCGATCCTGGCATCGCGAGGGCTCGACCCGTCCGGCTTCCGGGCAAGGTTGCTGACAGCGGACCTGGTCCAGGCCAGCGATCTGGTGCTGTGCGCGACCCGCGCACACCGCTCGACGGTGGTGGGCCTTGTGCCGCGGGCCATGCGCCGCACCTTCACCCTGCGCGAGTTCGGACGGTTGACCTCCGGAGTCCGCCCCGCCGACATCCCCCCGGGCGGGGCACGGGTGGCCGGGGAGTACCTCGCCACCACGGCCTGGCGGATCCGGGCCGCCGGCCGCGCGCTACCGGCCGCCCTCGACGACCTGGCCGACCCCCTCGACGGCGGTCGGGAGGCGTTCGAGAACTGCGCGCGGATGATCGAAGAGACGTTGTCACGGCCGATGGCCCTGCTGGCGGAGGCGTGTCACGAGCCACTGGCGGCCGCGCCTACGGACCCCGCAGGCCCGGCAGGCCTCGCGGATGTCCCGGTCGACCGGACCCCGGCACCGGGATGAACATCCTGATCGGGAACCGGTGGCTGGCCGGCTTCCTCGACGAGACCCCCCTGCCCGGCCACTGCCGGATCCGCCCGGACACCTGGGTGACGCTGTTTCCCGTGGACGGTCAGTTCTTCGTCAGGGCGGGCAGCGGCCGGGCCCTCGCCGCCTACACCCGCGAGTTCGGCATCCGCGCGGTCGCCCGCAAAACGGCCAGCCGGCTGCGGGAACGCGACCGCAACCAGCGTTACTTCGGCGTGGGCCTGGGCACCCTGGTCGAAGCCGTCCCACCCGCTGGTGGGGCGGCTTCGCGGACGGGAACGACCGTCGCTTTCGTCGCCCCCTGCCACCCGGCGTGCATGGAACGCGTCGTCCTGCATCAGGACCTCGTCCGCCCGGTCGGGCCGCCCGGCCCCACCGGCGCTCCCGCTCCCGCCGACCCACTCGGCTTCGTCAGCCCCGATCCACCACCGCGATCCGCGATCGTCTACCGGGCCCGGCCGGCGACCGCGTTGCCGGTCGTGGACGACACGCTCATCGGCTGGTCTCCGATGTCGGGAGCACCGGTGGATCCCGGTGCCGTCGATCGTCTCGTCGCCTGGCTCGCAACCGAGTGGACCGGGGCCCGACCCGGGGATCGCCCACTCGCCGGGATCAGTCCGATCACGGAGAGCACCCCGCGCCATGGCCCGCCGCCCGCGTCCGGACGACCCACCGCTGTCCTGTTCGGGTTGGGACACTATGCCAAGACACAAATCGCCCCGCACGTCCGTGATCACCTCGACCTCGTCGGTGTGCATGAGATCGACCCCGTCCAGCTGGGCGCCCGGCGACCGGACCGATGTTCCTGGGACACCGCGGCGCTGCTCCGGGACGGGGAGCGGGCCGACGTCGTCCTCATCGCGGGCTACCACCACACGCACGCGCCGCTGGCCCGGGAGGCGCTGCGGCTCGGCTCAGTGGCCGTCGTCGAGAAGCCCGTTGTCACCACAGAGGACGATCTCGACCGGCTGGTGAAACTCCTTCACGCCGGCGGGCGCCTGTTCGCCTGCTTCCAGCGACGCCACAGCCCGATGAACGCCTGGCTGCGCTCCGACCTGCGCCTAGCCGACGGCAACGAGCCGCTGATCTACAGTGCCGTGGTGTACGAGGAACCGCTTCCCCGCCGGCACTGGTACCGCTGGCCGTCCTCACGCACCCGGCTGGTCAGTAACGGCTGCCACTGGATCGACCACTTCCTCTGGCTCAACGACTTCGCGCCGGTCCGCCGGAGCACGGTGGCCCGCTCCCGCACGGACACCTTCACGGTGTACGTCGAGCTGGAGAACGACGCGGTCCTCTCGCTCGTGCTGACCAGTGCCGGGGGCAGCCGGCACGGTCTGCGGGAACAGTCCCAGCTGCGCGCGAACGGTGTGACGGCCACCATCGTCGACGGTTCGCAGTACACCGCGGAGGCCGGGTCCCGCATCCTGCGGCGGCGGCGAGTCAACCGGCTCAACAGCTACCCGGCCATGTACCGCGACATCTGCGAGGGCATCGTGGCCGGCGCCCCGGGCGAGGACGCAGGGCAGATCGCCGCCGTCGCCGCGCTCACGCTACGGCTGGACGCCGCAGCCGGCGGGGATGGGCCCGAACCCTGATCCCCGGGATCAGGGACGTCACGGTCCTGGTGCCGGCGGCGCCCGGACCCCCGAATCGGACCGCCATCACGGGCCCGGTGCGACCGCCACGCCGTCGACCGCCACGCCGTCGACCGCCATCAGGAGGCCGCAAGGTCGGCCGGCACCCGGCGCCCGACCGCCCGCCGGGCTGCCGGTCCCGCCGCCGACGGACGCGTGGCCACGACGGCCTCGACCGCCGGTGCCACGATCGGGGAGACCGGGGACTGTGCCGCGCAGGTGTCGACCGGTCCCGCCACGGCGCGCGGCGCGGTCCCGGGATGGACGGCAAGCCGGCTGCCCCATTCCCGCAACCAGCCGACGACTCGTTCCCCGGCCATCGGACGTGACACGAAGTATCCCTGGACCTCGTCACACTGCCAGGCGGCGAGAGAGGCCCAGGAACGCTGCGTTTCGACCCCCTCGGCGACAATCCGTAACCGCAGCGCATGCGCCAGGGAGACCGTGGACCGCACGATCTCGGCCGCGGCCGGATCGCGGTCGAGGTCACGCAGGAAGGTCCGGTCCAGCTTCACCTCGTCGGCCGGCAGTTCGCGCAGGTACGACAGCGAACAGAACCCGGTGCCGTAGTCGTCCAGGCTGACCCGCACACCGAACCGGCGCAGCCCCGCCAGGGTTCCCTGTGCCAGCTCCCGCGCCACGATGAGGGAGTCCTCGGTGACCTCGATGACGAGCGCCGAGGGCGGGAGCCGGTGCCGGGCGAGCGCGGCCCGCACCACGCCGACGAAGGCGCAGTCGACGATGACCGACGCGGGGACGTTCACCGATACCGCGAGCGGGGCACCCCGGCCGTGCCAGCGCGCGCAGTCGGCCAGGGCCTGGTCAAGGACCTGCACGGTGAGCTTCGGCATCAACCCGGCGCGTTCGATCTCCGCCAGGAAGGCGTCGGGCGACCGCACGCCGTCGACCGGATGACGCCAGCGGACGAGAGCTTCCACACCGCTGATCCGACCACTGCGCAGATCCGCCTTGGGCTGGTAACTCAGTTCGATCTGGCCGGAGTCCAGCGCATGACGCACCTCGGCCCGCAGCAGCAGGCGGGCCCGGTTGATCGGTGGATGATCGCGGGCGTAGACGGTCTGCCCGTGACGGCCCCCCTTCGCCAGGTACATCGCCTCCTCTGCATGACGAAAGAGCTCCAGCGCGCCACGGCCGTGCTCGGGGGCATGGGCGATCCCCACGCTCGCTTCGGGCCGCACCGGAGTTCCCGCGAGCGGAACGGGCAGTTCCAGCACCTCCCGCAACCGCCGAGCGACCTGTTCGGCCCGGACCACGTCAGCGCCGCGCAACAGCACAGCGAACGCGTTGCCGTCCACCCGGGCGAGCAGATCCGATCCGGGCAGCGCCCCGCGCAGCCGGCGACCCACCGTGGCGAGCAGGCGGTCCCCATACTCATGCCCGAGCGCCCCGTTGACATCGCGCATCCGATCGAGATCGATGAGCAGCACCGACACGGACGTTGCGCCGCGCGCCCGGTGCTCACCGCCCGCGAGACAACGGCTGGCGACGTCGAGGAAGTACCGTCGGCCCGGCAGCCCGGTCAGCTCGTCCACCACGCCGCGCCACGGCCACGCACGGCCAACGCCTCCCCGGGGATCCCACGACCGGATGTCCGGGCCGGCTGGACCGGCCAGACCGTTCGGACCCGGCCGGACCGCCGCGGCGAGGATCGCCACCGCGATCGACAACGCCGCGGCCGCGAGCACCACGCACGACAACGCGACCGGCGACGGCACGGGCCCGCCCCATCCGCCGATGAGACAGAGCAGTCCCAGAAACAGACCGAGCGCACCCCCCATCAGGGCGGCGACCCCCGAGAGCGGCCGGACCAGCATCGACCGGGGCAGCATTGACTGGAACAACACTGACCGGAACAACACTGACCGGACCATCGTCGCTCCACCCGCAGCGCATCCATGACTTGGACGAGCACGCGGACCGACATCGCCGGTCCGCGTGCTCCCGGGGACAGCCGTCCCCGCCCCGACCTCGTGGCGCAACCACCGGTGGCCACCCGACGGGCGGCCCGCACCGCCGTGCCGGATCGTCGAGCCACGCCGTATCCGATCCCGCCCATTCATCGAATTCCCCCGAAGCCGATCCCACAATGTCCTTGAGCGAGCTGCGTCCTTGAGCAAGCCGCCGCAGCCGGTCGAGGATGGCCGCCCACGGCGCCACCACCGCCGGCATCACGCGTCTGGTTTATCCCCGCGCTATCCGAGCGTAACGTGCGCCAGTTCGCAGGGTATCCGATGCCCGACTTTCCACCGGCATCGGCTCGGCCCGTGGCCGCCGACACCGTCGTTGGCCAACTGCCGGGGATACTAATCACCATGAAGGGCACCGGCGAAATCCAAACCGTTGCCACCCGGGACCACACCGTGTCCATTCCGGGAAATCCCCCGCCAGGGGCGGAGATCCTACAGTAATCAGCTCCTTGCCCGGCACCTCACCAAGTTCCCCGGACACCGGACAGGCGACGTCGAACCGAGTCGGGGCTACCACCTGAGATTCGGCGGCGCGATACGTGTAGTAACGGTCTCGCACCTCGACGGGGAGGGGATCCCCAACCTTCAACTCATCGAGACGACTAAACAGTGCTCCATATGCGGTCCGATATCCGGAAACCACGACATTCTCCAGCTCACCGGGCATGGCGGTCCCCGTCATATGTCCGGACCCCGGCGCAGGACGCTGGCGGGGGCGCCTCCCACCATGGCCGGTGAATGATGTGGACCGAATCGTGGAGCACACCGAATCATGGAGCACGCAGTATCGTCGGCGGGTCACGCCAGCATCCTGCATCTCACTCACCGTTACATGCAAAAGCATTCCTGTTACCCTCAGTACTCATTCCGAGCCGTGGAGGCTCGTCGCCCGCCGGACCGGATGCTCTACCCGAGCGACGCAGGGGGTCCGATGAAGACCGTGGCGGTGATCGTCCACTGGGGTCCACACCGGCCGACCGTGGAGCTTGCGAGGTGGCTCGACGGCAGCCCCGTCATCGCCCAAGTGGCGGTGGTCGCGAACGACCGGTCGGACCGACCCGACCACCTGCCGGCCTCGGTCGCCTGGATCCTGCCGCCCCGCGACCTCGGTCTCGGCGGAGGCTTCCGGCTCGCCAGCCACGGCTACCCCGCCGCGCAGGCCTATCTCCTGATCGGCAACCACGTCAGGATCCCGGACCCGGCGCTGCGCGCCTGCCTGGAGCTGCTGGCCGGGACGAATATCGGCGTGGTCGCTCCCACCCTGGTCGACGACGACGGTCGGCGCTCGGGCCCGGCGCGGCTGAGCCCGGTCCTGGCGGCACCGAAGGCCCGGCGCCCCCCCGGCGACCGACCCCTGGAGGCCGACTGGGTCGCAGGCACGATCATGTTCGTCAAGGCGGACTGCCTGCGGCGGATCCCCCTGGACGGCCGTTACTACCTCGGGTTCGAGGATGTCGACTTCTGTTACCGCGTCCGGGAAGCCGGATGGAGCGTCGTGGTCAGTCCGCACCGTGCACGGCACATCGGGAGCACGACCGTCCCCCGGCGTGGCGACGCCTATTACGGGGTGCGCAACCGGCTCTGGTTCGCCCGGGTCCGCGGATGGCGGGCCCGGGCCGCCTTGATCGCCCTGGCGACGGCGGTCGTCGTGCTACCCCGCGCCGTCGCCCTGGACATGCTCCTCGGGCACGGTACCCGAACCTCGGCCCTCGTCCTCCACGGCCTGCTGGACGGTCTCTCGATGCTTCCCCCGCCGGGAGAGGCACGTGACGACGAGCCGCGCGCCGCTCACTGGACAAGCTGGCCGTAGCCGGGCCGGCCACCAGGCGCGGACCGTTGCCGCATCACGGCAACGCCGGGGGCGCCGGTCCGGCGCGTCGCCTGTGGCGCCGCGAGGAACAGCGCCTGCCAGGCGAACATGTTCGGCCACCGGTCCAGCACGCGGCGATCCCACCGCCGCACCAGGTCCCCAGGGAGCAGCTCACGGGTGCGCCACCACGGCAGACCACCGGTGGTGGCGGTGGCGACGATGCGCAGTCCGTTGTCCTCCAACAGCCGCCGTGCCGAGTCGACGGTGTAAAACCGCAGGTGGGTAGCGTCCATGAGACCGGTCTCGGTGTACTCAAACCGACCCCGCAGGAACAGCGCGCGCTGCCGGTAGTGCAGCACGTTCGGCAGCGCTACCAGGACCCGGCCGCCGGGTGCCAGCGCCCGCCGGGCCTCGACGAGCAACGGCACCGGATCCGCCAGGTGCTCGAGGATGTGGGAAAGCAGCACGAGCTGGTGACTCCCGTCGGGGACGAAGGGCAGCCCGGCGCTCAGATCGGCAAGTTCGACGTGGTCGCACTCGGCCGCGGCGGCGGCCCGCTCGGACGGATCAATCGTCACCCCCGTCACCCGCCAGCCCCGGGCCCTCAGCAGCCGCGCGTTGTCCCCGGCTCCGCACCCACAGTCCAGCGCCTTACCCGCCGGTATGTCGATCAGATCGAGGAGAGGCGGGTTACCACCGTTGCGGTACCGCAGATCGGCTTCCATACACGACCCCTTGTCGCCATCATCGGAGAAGCTACAGGCAGTCAAGAGAACTCGAAACGTTACTATGACACGCTCCACAACACAGGACTAGCACCTGGAGAAACATTAAAATCACTCTCCGTGCAGATCTCACGCCGATCCACCGCCCCGACCGCCTCCCTCACCGATCGACCTGCCCGGGTTCTGCTGCTGAGCAGTTCCCGCGGCCTCGGTGGTGGGATCGAGCGTTATCTTTCGACGGTCGAGGAGACACTGCGGGCCGGTGGGGCCGATCTCCTGCGGGTCGACATGCTGGAGTCAGGCGTCGAGCTGACCCCGGCGATCAGGGCGCGCTTCGCGTCGCGCGCGCTCGCTGCGGCGCGCCGCTTCGGCCAGGCCGACAGTGTGGTCGCCGGGCACGCCAACCTCATCCCCGTCGCGGCGGCAGCCGTCCGACTGTCCCGGGCCCGCCTCGGCCCAGTGCTGCTCTACGGCACCGACATCTGGGGCATGCGCCGCACCGACCGCGCGATCCTGCGCGCCGACCCGCTCCTGCGCCCGGTCACGATCAGTTCCTACAGCGCCGGCGCGCTGTCGACGCTGGGGCTGGCGCCCATCCTCCGGCCGGGCATCTCACCGACGTGGCGGGCGACCCTGCTGGCCGAGGCGAGCCGCCGCCGGCCGTTGTCCCCCGTACCGACCATGCTGAGCGTGTTCCGGCTCAGTGACTGGGTGAGCAAGGGTGCGGGGGTCCTGCTGGAGGCCGTGGAGTCCGTCCGGGCCACTCTCGGCCCGGTCCGGCTGGTGTTCGCCGGGCGGGGCCCGGCACCCGGGGCCCTGCACGAGCTGGTGTCCGCGCACCCCGACACCGAGCTGCACGAGTCCCCGGCCGACGACGCGTTGGCACGTCTCTACGCCACCGCCGACCTGTTCGCGCTGTGCACCCGCACCCGCTCGCGCGGGCCACGGATCAGCGGCGAGGGCTACGGCATCGTGCTGCTCGAGGCGCAGCTCGCCGGGTGCGCGGTGATCGGACCCGCCTCAGGCGGTAGCCACGACGCCTACCAGGACGGCGTGACCGGGCAGACGCCGATGGACGAGTCGGCGCAGGCGCTGGCGGACGTCCTGCACGGCATGCTCGCCGACCGAGCGCGACTGGCCCGCGTCGGCCGGCGCGCCGCGGAGTGGGCCGAGGCTGCCACCCGGCCCGACGACTACCTCCGCACGGTTTTCACCGCCCTGACCGGACGGCTACCGAGCAGCGAGGGCCGGGACATCCCGGTCCAGCCCACGGGTGCCGGAACCCGGCGGGGGGCGACACGGGTCAATACTCCCACCGGATCGGCGTGACTCCCGGATCCGGATCACGACGAGAGCGTCCATCCCGGGCCTGAATGATCCGGACGGTCATCGAGGAACCCGCCTGATCATGAAAAATGCATCGAACGGATCGGACTGATCCTCACGCGACGCGACACACAGGTCAGTAAACCCCGATACCGAACCCGATACGAATATCAAATATCGACCAGAGGTAACCATAACACTATCGGCAGTCAACAGCCGGAAATGGTTGCCGGCCACTCCTACTCCAGGTAGTCGCGCAGCTTCTGCGACCGGGAGGGATGCCGAAGCTTGGACAGCGTCTTCGACTCGATCTGGCGGATGCGCTCCCGGGTGACCCCAAACTCGCGCCCGACCTCCTCCAACGTACGCGGGTGCCCGTCAGTGAGCCCGAAGCGCAGCTGGATGACCTTCTTCTCCCGGTCGGACAGGGTGTGCAGGACCGAGTCGAGCTGCTCCTGAAGCAGGATGAAGCTAGCCGCGTCTACCGGGACGACGGCGTCGCAGTCCTCGATGAAGTCCCCGAGGTGGGAGTCCTCCTCCTCACCGATGGGGGTCTCCAGCGACACCGGCTCCTGTGAGACCTTGAGGATCTCACGCACCTTGTCCGGAGTGAGATCCATCTCCTTGGCGATCTCCTCCGGACTCGGCTCCCGGCCGAGGTCCTGCAGGAGCTGCCGCTGGATGCGGATCAGCTTGTTGATGGTCTCGACCATGTGCACCGGGATGCGGATGGTGCGTGCCTGGTCGGCGATGGCCCGCGTGATCGCCTGCCGGATCCACCAGGTGGCATAGGTCGAGAACTTATAGCCCTTGGTGTAGTCGAACTTCTCGACCGCCCGGATCAGGCCGAGGTTGCCCTCCTGGATGAGGTCCAGGAACAGCATGCCGCGCCCGACGTACCGCTTGGCGATCGAGACGACGAGACGCAGGTTCGCCTCAACCAGCTTGCGCTTGGCGATCTGCCCGTCGCGTTCGATGGCCTCGAGGTCCCGCCGCATCTGCGGGGAAGTTTTCTTGGTGGCCACCGCCAGCTTCTCGGAGGCGAACAGCCCCGCCTCGATCCGCTTGGCGAGATCGACCTCCTCCTCGGCGGTGAGCAGGGGGACCTTGCCGATCTCCTTGAGGTACATGCGCACCGGGTCGGAAGTCGGCGCCTTGAGGGCGAGCTCCTCCTCCTCGCGGCGACGGCGGGCCAGCAGATCCGCCTCGTCGGGGCTCTCACCTCCCGCCTCGAGTACCTCGATGCCCTCGTCGTTCAGCACCTGCAGCACCGTCTCGGCCTGCTCCGGGGGGAGCTCCGCGGCCTGGATGGCGACCGTGACATCCTCGGTGGTGAGGAACCCGATCTCCTTGCCCCGGATGATGAGGTCCTTGACCTCGTCCACCTGGGCTTCGCGGGGTAGGACGGTAGGACTCATGGGCGGAATCTCGTCACTTCCTTCTCGGGATCGACCCAGGTTACGCGGCACCTACGCCCCGCTCCCGGAGTTGATGCTTGTGCTGCTCCAAAGCAATCAGCTCGCCGAATGCACGGCGGAGGGCCTCGGCGTCGGTCACCCCGTTGAGCCGCTGCACACGCGACTTCAGGTCCGTGATCCGACGGGTCACATGCAACTCCTGTACCCGCGACATCTGTTCGTCGACATAACGATCATCCACATCGTGGTCGCACAGCACCCTCTCCACTGCGAGGGCAGTAACGAAGCGTCGCAGCTCCTCCTCCGGAGCCGCCGCGGTCAGCTCGGTTACCCAGGTGGTGACCTCACCGGACCTCGCCAGCCCCGCGCACACCCCACCGGCCTCGGCGATGAGGTCACGGACGGCACGGTGCGCGGGAACAGTGAACATCTCCGAAGCCAGCGTGTCGAACATCGGGCCCGCAAGCCCGGGATACTGAACGGCCAGCTTGAGCGCCTCACGCTCCACGATGACCGCCGCGTCATCGGCCCCCGCCCCGTGCCGGCGCATCGGCGCGGAACGGGCGCCAGCCCGCTCGCCCCCCTGCCGCGACCGGTGCTCGGCCACCCGGCCCACCACGAACCGCTCGTCGAGAAAACCCAGCCAGCGGTCCAGGTTCACCGCGTACCGGTGCCGCAACGCGGCGTCCTTGAGCCGGTTGACCAGCGGCGCGACGGCGTCCAAGGCGGCGAGCCGGCCCTCGGTGGTGTTGAGGTCGTAGCGGTCGAGCACCCCGCGGATTGCGAACTCGACCAGCGGCACCCGGCTGGCCACCAGATCCCGCACGGCGCCGTCGCCACCGCTCATCCACAGCTCGCAGGGGTCGCGGCCGGAGGATTCCACCGCCACGAAGGTCTGGGTGGCGAAACGCTCCTCGTGCTCGAAGGCGCGTAGCGCCGCCTTCTGCCCGGCCGCGTCGCCGTCGAACGTGAAAATCACCTCACCGCGACGCTCGTCGGAGTCCATGAGCAGCCGGCGGACCACCGCGACGTGCTCGGAGCCGAAGGCGGTGCCACAGGTCGCCACGGCCGTGGTGACCCCGGCGAGATGGCAGGCCATGACGTCGGTATAACCTTCGACCACCACGACCTGGTACCGCCGGGCGATGTCACGGCGGGCGAGGTCGGCGCCGTAGAGCAGGTTCGCCTTCTTGAACAACGGCGTGTCCGGCGTGTTGAGGTACTTCGGCCCGGCGTTCGAGGCGTCCTCCTCGGCGAGGCGTCGCCCACCGAAGCCGACCACCTCACCGGCGAGATCCTTGATCGGCCACATCAGCCGATGATGGAAACGGTCGATCAGGCCCCCGCGGGCGCCCTGTTTGGCCAGCCCCCCGAGCACCAGCTCCTCGCCGGTGAAGCGCCGGGCGAGCAGATGCCGGGTGAGGGTGTCCCAGCCGGTCGGGGCGTAGCCGACCTCGAAGCGCGCCGCCGCGGTAAGATCGAATCCCCGCGCGGCGAGGAAGTCCCAGCCGGCGCGCGCGGAGGCCTGCGACCCTAGCTGCTCGGCGTAAAACTCGGCGGCCACCCGGTGCGCCTCCAGCAGCCGCTGCCGCTGGCTGGACACCGTACGGCCGGTGGTTCCACCGCCCTCGTAGGCCAGCGTCACCCCGGCCCGACGCGCCAGGCGTTCCGCCGCCTCCCGGAAGGTCAGCCCGTCGATCTCCCGCACGAAGGAGTAGACGTCGCCACCCTGCTGGCATCCGAAACAGTGGAACAGGCCAGTTGCCGCATTGACGTAGAAGGAGGGTGACTTCTCATCATGGAACGGGCACAGCCCGACGAGCTCGTTACGCCCCGCCGGACGCAGCTGTACGTGCTCGGCCACGACGTCCGCAATCGGCGAGCGCTCCCGGACCAGGGCGACGTCGGCGTCACGGATTCGTCCCCCCACCCGTCCCTCCCAAGTCCGCGTTGAGACTCTGCGGGTACCCGAACGAGAGGTAGCTCGCCCGGGGCAGAGCGCCCGTCAATATGTTTGCCACGTCCATTCCCGCCGGATCGATACTAGGAACACCACCCGCCGGCCCACCCGCCCTGTCGACGAGTGACGCGGCGCCCTCACATCGGTCCTACCGCTGCGATGGTACGTGTCGTAAGCACGACAGTACCGATCATGCCACGTGAATGTTGGGGACAGCGGCCGTGACGTGCGTGCCGAGCTGCGACGTCGGGCCGCGGGCCGCGCACCGGCTCACTCCCCCATCCGAGGGAGCGGGTGTCCCCCCGAACGGGGGAACACCCGAAACACCGTCGGGCCATCGGGCCAGCGGCGGACGCCCACCGGACCCACCACGCACGGATCCGGCACGCACGGATCCGGCACGCACCGGACCCCCGCACACCGGACTCGTGGCTCACAGGACCCACGGCGCCGGTCGTCCACACAGCAGCGCATGCCGCCGCTCGGCGCTGGCGTCGGTCAGACGCGCCACCTGGTCGATGACGACCCGTAGCCGTGCCGCATCGTCGGCGGCCATGCGGTAGGCCGCGCGCAACGACGGCTCGAGCACGTCCGGCGCGCCCCGGGAGAGCATCGCCACGAGCTCCGCGACCACCTCCCGCTGCCGGGACTGCCGGGCGCGGGCACCCGGCCGCTCCATCACATACCAGGCGGTGACCCCCTTGAGCGCCGTGCACTCGGCCACGGTGTCCGGATCCACCACCAGATCCGCGCCATAGCGCCGCAGCGGACCGTCGGGATGGCACACCCGGGTGGCACGGACCGCGCTGTGCGCGAACCGGGCGATGAGCTCGCTGGTCATCGCCCGCAGGGCGGCCTGGCCCCGGGCCGAGGTGATCTCGGAGCGGACCCACCAGGGCTGGCACCGCAGGGTGCCCAGGGCGGCCGCCACCGCCTCGGCGGACGGCCCCGGGTAGCGGACGGCGGTCGCGGCGGCGAGCTCCGCCCGGCGGCCGGAATCGTCGAGGGCGGCTAGATCGATGTGTCCGGCGACGACCCCGTCCTCGAGGTCGTGCACCGAATAGGCCACGTCGTCCGCCCAGTCCATGATCTGCGTCTCGATACAGCACCGGCCGGCCGGTGCGCCCTCCCGGACCCAGCGGAGCACGGACAGGTCGTCGGCGTAGGCGCCGAACTTCGCGCTGTCCGCCCGGGGCCCAGGGCGGCGCGGCCACGGGTACTTCGTCGCTGCGTCCAGGGTCGCCCGGGTAAGGTTCAGGCCTGCGCTGCGACCGCCACAGTCGACGATCTTGACTTCGAGCCTAGTCAGCTCGCGCAGGCTCTGGGCGTTGCCCTCGAAGCCACCGCAGGCGGCTGCGGCCTCGTCAAGCGCCAGCTCGCCGTTATGCCCGAAAGGGGGATGACCCAGATCATGTGCGAGGCACGCCGCCTCGACCAGGTCGGGGTCCGCTCCCAGCTCCTCGGCGAGCTCCCGGCCCACCTGGGCGGTCTCCAGGGAGTGGGTCAGCCGGGTACGCGGGAAGTCGTCGTCGAGCGGGCCCACGACCTGGGTTTTTCCCGCCAGCCTGCGCAGCGCGCTGGAGTGCAGCACCCGGGCTCGGTCCCGGGCGAAGGGACGGCGCTGGGCCGGTGTGGCCTTCGGGCGTTCCACGACCCGACGGGCCGCGTCCAAGGCATCATACCACTCACTGACCACGAGCTTGAGAGTATCGGCGCGATTCCGCGACCTCCGTCGAGCTCAGCGGCGATACTTTGTGCGCACCCTTCCCCGAATCGGCCCGGAGGCCCGCTGTGGACAAGATCATTAGATATGGGGCGATCGCGTTCCTCATCTTCTTCGTGGTGACCGCGCCCAACAGCGCGGCCAGTATCATCGACCGCGTCTTCGACTGGCTGCAGTCCATCGGTAACGGGGCGTCCCAGTTCGTAACCGATACCGCTCTGTAATGGCTACCCGGCCACTCTTGATGTCTGGGACACTGCGGGCGTGGTGAGACTCCAGCTTCCGGACCCGGCTCAGCGCGACACCAAGTACCTCGCGTCCCAGGAACGCCTGGTGATGATGGTGCGGTCACACTGGGCGGTCCTGCTACCCGTCTTCCTGCAGACCATCGGGGCCGTACTGCTCGCGCTCGTGGCGAACATCCTGCTCGCCGCGCAGGACGTTGACGCCGGCATCATCACCACGCTGCTGTGGTACTTCGCCCTCTTCATGATCTTGAGGATGCTGTGGGGGGTCGTCGATTGGCAGTTCGAGCATCTTATGATCACTGACAAGCGACTACTGAAGGTGTCCGGGATCTTCTTCCGCAAGGTCCAGACGATGCCACTGTCCAAGATCACGGATCTCACGTACAACCGGGACCCGCTTGGCCGGTTGCTCGGGTACGGCGAGTTCGTCGTGGAGTCCGCCGGCCAGGACCAGGCACTTTCCAAGATCAAGTTTCTGCCGCGCCCGGACCGGCTCTACCTCACCCTGGTCGACATGACCTTCGGTGGAGCACCCGCCCCAGCCGGAGACGACTGAGGGACGGCCCGCGGGACCGGGCCCGACGGGTTGGCGCAGGCCTGACCGGGTGCCCTGACCGGGTGCGAGGTACCCGTCGCCGGACGTCCCCACCGATCCTGCTCATGCTCACGCCTGGTCAGGCATGCGACAACGACGAAGGCGGGACCGGGGGATCTCCCCCGGTCCCGCCGGATGTCAGCCTTGTGCCTTCCCCCGCCCGCCGGCCGGCCGCTGGCCCTGGACGGGTCAGCGCAGCAGGCCGCGGGCAGCCTCGACGATGTGCTTCGCGGAGATGCCGGCCGCGTCCAAGAGCTCCTGCGACGTCCCGGAACCCGGCAGCGACCGCACCGCGAGATGACGGACCGACAGCGGCACGCTGCCGTCGCTGAGCGCTTCCAGCACCGCGCTGGCCAGTCCGCCCTCCGGGTAGTGATCCTCGGTGACGACGATGCGCCCGCCGGTGGCCCGGGCGGCGTCGGCGAGCGTCGCCGCGTCGACCGGCTTCACGGAATACAGGTCGACCACGCGGGCCGCGATCCCCTCGGCCGCGAGCGTGCCCGCCGCGGCCAGCGACTCGTGCAGGGTGACACCGGCACCGATGAGCGTGACGGTGTCGGCGTCCGATCGGCGGAGCACCTTGGAACCACCGGGGGCAAACGGCTCGTCCGGGCCATAGAGCACGGGGTAGGCGCCACGGGTGGTGCGCAGGTAGCTGACCCCGGGCAGATCCGTCATCGCCTCGACGAGCTTCGCAGCGGACGTCGCGTCGCTCGGGTAGAGCACCGTCGAGCCGCCGACCGCCCGCATCATGGCGAGGTCCTCGAGCGCCATCTGCGACGGCCCGTCGGCGCCGATCTCGACTCCCGCGTGGCTGCCGGACAGCCGGATGTCGGCCTGGGAGATCGCCGCCATCCGGATGAAGTCGTAGGCCCGGGAGAAGAACGCCGCGAACGTGGAGGCGAAGGGCACGTAGCCACGCACCGACAGCCCGACCGCCGCCGCGACGAGCTGCTGCTCGGCGATGAAGATCTCGAAGAAGCGGTCCGGATAGATCTTGGCCAAGTCCTCGGAGTAGGTCGAGTTGCTGACCTCCGCGTCGAGCGCCACCACGTCGGTGCGGGCTCCGAGCGCGGCGAGCGCCTGGCCGTAGGCGCGCCGAGTCGCCACCTTGGCGCCGAGATCGTAGGTGGGCAGCGTGATGGCGGGCCGCTCGACCGGCGCCGGTCGGGGAAGGTCCCCGGGCGGCACCGGACCGCGAACCCGCAGGTCACGCAGGCCGCCGAGCTCGGCGATGGCGCGATCGGCCATGTCGGCGGGGAACGGCTTGCCGTGCCAGCCCTCGACGTCCGCGGCCTCGGAGAAGCCCTCGCCCTTGCGGGTGCGGGCGAGGATGACGGTCGGCCGGGTGACGTCCTCGGCGTCGGCGAGCACCGCGTCGATCGCGGCGATGTCGTGGCCGTCGACGACGACCGCGCGGGCGCCGAAGGACTCCACCCGCTTGGCATAGGTGTCGAGGTCCCAGCCGAGCTCGGTCGGGCCGCGCTGGCCGAGCCGGTTGACGTCGACGATCGCGATGAGGTTGGAGAGGTTGTAGTAGGAGGCCTTGTCCAGTGCCTCCCAGACCGAGCCCTCCGCCATCTCGCTGTCACCGCAGATCACCCAGACTCGGTAGGGCACCTTGTCCAGGTACTTACCGGCGAGCGCGACGCCCACGCCGTCGGGCAGGCCCTGCCCGAGCGACCCGGTCGCGACGTCGACCCACGGCAGGACAGGCGTCGGGTGGCCCTGGAGCCGCTCGCCGAAACGGCGGTAACCATTGATCAACTCGTCGTCACCGACGACCCCGACCGCCTTGAAGATGGAGTAGATCAGCGGGGAGGCGTGCCCCTTCGAAAAGATCAGATGATCGTTCGCCGGGTCCACCGGGTTGTCCCAGTCGTATCGAAGGTGGCGCGCGACGAGAACCGCCAGCACGTCCGCGGCCGACATCGACGAGGTGGGATGCCCGGAACCCGCCGAGGTGCTGCTGCGCACCGAGTCGACCCGCAGCTGCTGCGCGAGTTCCCGAACCGTCTCCAGGTCGGCCGTCCCGACCGTGCTCTCGGATACGGGAGTTGCCACACCAGTCTCCTTACAGTGTCGTTACAGTGTCGTTACACACCCGGAAGGTAATCTCCGGAGGGTTCTCTCGCGCCTCGGGCAGCCGACTCCGCCGCTTTGCCTCACTACCACGTGTCGCACTACCCCCTCACCCGGCGATCCGAACCGTATCAGCGGCGGCCGACGGCAAAGAGGGCCGAAGCGGGCCTTGATATGTCAGAGGCGTCACGGGTTCGTATCCGCTGCTGCTGACGAGCGTCGACCCGGTGTCAGACGGCCCGGGTGGTCGCCGAAGGTGGTGATGCCTGGCGGAAGAGCTGATACCACCGGTAACCAATCCCCTCGCGGATGATGTACCGGACCTGCGTGCCGAAGCCGTGGACGGCCGGCCCCCGGTCGACCGGGGAGGTGACGGCGTCGACACCGAGGTCACGGGCCATCGTCCGGGAACGCAGGCTGTGCCAGGGATCGGTGACCAGCACGGCGGTGTGCCAGTGCCGCGAGTTCATCAACCCGGCTACGGCGGTCAGCGACCCGAGCGTGTTCGAATCCTCGGGGAGGACGAGCACCCGGCTCGGGGGGATACCCCGCTGCCGCAGATAGGTCGCGCTGGCCCCGCCCTCGGTGTAACGGTCGCCCGGCTGCTTCCCACCGACTGTGATCACCTGAGGGGCGACTCCCTCCCGGTAGAGCTCCAGCACGTGGTCGAGACGAGCGGCGAGGACCGCCGAGGGACGCCCGTCGTACTGCAAGGCACCGAGCACCACGAGGACGTCGGACCGGGGCCGATGATCCTCCCTGCCCACCCACCAGACCTGCAGAAACGTCACCACGGCGAGAACCATGATGCCGAGGAGGACAGCCGCCACCGCCCACATCATCCAACGCCACCATGGCACGCGGTGCCAGGTCGCGCGAAACGGGTTGACGATGAGACGAGGACGGGACAGGCCCACGCGAACGAACAGTAGCGTCCCTATGGGCACACGACCGACATCATAGGGCAACTGCCCCGTTCATCCGCCCAACCCCGATCGGGATTCCAGCCCGGGAAGGGCAGGGAACGGGCCGGGCGGAAACTCACCCGACCGCCGACCGGCCGAGAACCGCGGCACGCCCGGCCTCCAGCCGGGCCACCGGCACCCGGAACGGCGAACAGGAAACGTAGTCGAGCTCGAGTTCGGCGAAGAAGTGCACGGAATCGGGATCGCCGCCGTGCTCGCCACAGACGCCGAGGCCGAGATCGGGCCGGGCGCCCCGCCCGGCCCGGACCGCCGTCCTCATCAGGGCGCCCACCCCGTCGCGGTCCACCGACGCGAACGGCGACCCGGCCAGGATG
This sequence comes from Frankia sp. CgJB1, assembly GCF_977947065.1. NCBI lineage: Bacteria > Bacillati > Actinomycetota > Actinomycetes > Frankiales > Frankiaceae > Frankia > Frankia sp. CgJB1. The sequence goes on along the minus strand of NZ_CDWTNB010000004.1, from coordinate 16,029 downwards.
CCGAGGTCGAGATAGCGCGGCAGCAACGATGCCTCGACGTCATCCCGGGAGAAACCCCAGAGCAGCTGGGTGAGGTCGTTGGTGCCGAACGAGAAGAACTCGGCGCGGCGGGCGATCTGGTCCGCGGTGAGCGCCGCCCGCGGAACCTCGATCATCGTGCCGATCGGCAGGTCGATCTCCAGGCCGCTCTCGGCGCCGACCTCGGCTAGTACCCCGCGCACCCGGTCCCGGACGGCATCCAGCTCCGCCGCGGTGGAGATAAACGGAATCATGATCTCGGGACGGGGATCACCGCCCACGCGGCGGCAGCGCACCAGCGCCTCGGCGATCGCCCGCGCCTGCAGTTCCACCAGCCCCGGGACGGTGAGAGCGAGTCGGACGCCGCGGCGACCCAGCATCGGGTTGGTCTCGTGCATGCCCCGCAGGACCGCCAGCCTCGCCCGGTCGACGTCGTCGACCGGGCTTCCGGCGGCGTCCGCGGCGGCGATCGACACGGACAGCTCGGTGAGGTCCGGGAGGAACTCGTGCAACGGCGGATCGAGCAGCCGGACCGTGACGGGCAGACCGTCCATCGCGGTGAAGATCTCGACGAAATCCTCCCGTTGCGGAGGAAGCAGCCGGCTGAGCGCCTCGGTCCGCTCGGCCGGCGTTCCCGCGAGGATCATCTGCTCGACCAGGACACGACGGTCCCCGAGGAACATGTGCTCGGTGCGGCACAGCCCGATACCCGCGGCGCCGAACCGGCGGGCCCGCGCGGCGTCCGGCCCGGTGTCGGCATTCGCGCGGACCCGCAGCCGGCGGGACCGGTCGGCGTGCCGCATCAGCCGATCCACGGCGGCGACCAGGTCCCCGCCCGGCCGGGGATGGTCGAGGCGGCCGGAATGGCCGGCATGGTCGGGATGGCCGGCCTCGAAGTACTCGACGACCGGTGACGGGACGAGCGGTACGGGACCGGGGTATACCGCGCCGGTGGTCCCGTCGATGGAGAGGATGTCCCCCTCCCGCACGACCACGCCCCGCCCGGTGGTGAGGCGGCGACCGGCGGGATCGACCTCGATCTCCTCGGCCCCGCACACGCAGGTCCGGCCCAATCCTCTGGCGACGACGGCGGCATGCGACGTCCGGCCGCCCCGGGAGGTCAGGATTCCGCGCGCCGCGAGCATGCCCGCGAGGTCGTCGGGGTTCGTCTCGCGGCGGACGAGGATGACCGGTCGGCCCTCGGCCGCCACCCGCACCGCCTCGGCGGCGTCGAAGACGGCCTCCCCCACCGCAGCCCCGGGCGCGGCGTTCACTCCCGTCGCGATCGGGGCGGGGCGGGCCGTGTCGTCGAAACGCGGGAACATCAGGGTGGCGAGCTGGTCGCCGCTCACCCGGCACAGCGCCTCGTCATCGTCGATGACACCGCGTTCGGCGAGCGTGGCGGCGATCCGGAAGGCCGCCGCGGCAGTGCGTTTGCCGACGCGGGTCTGCAGGATCCACAACCTGCCATGTTCGATCGTGAACTCGATGTCGCACAGGTCCCGGTAGTGCTTCTCCAAGCGCGTCATGATCTCGCGCAGTTCGGTGAAGGATGCCGGGTCGATCCGCTCCAGCTCGGCGAGGGGAACCGGGTTACGGATCCCGGCCACCACATCCTCGCCCTGGGCATTGGGCAGATAGTCTCCGTACACGCCGGGTTCCCCGTTGCCCGGGTCCCGGGTGAAGGCCACCCCGGTGCCCGAGTCCGTTCCAAGGTTGCCGAACACCATCGCGACGACGCTCACTGCCGTCCCGAGATCGTCCGTAATGCGCTCGGTACGGCGGTACAGCCGGGCCCGCGGCCCGTTCCAGGAGTCGAACACCGCTCGGATCGCGAGATCCAGCTGCTCGCGGGGATCCTGGGGGAAGGGACGGCCGGTGCGCTCGAGCACGATCCGCTGGTAGGTCGCGACGAGCGCCCGCAGGTCGTTCTCGTCGAGGTCGAGGTCGCTGCTGGTGCCCTTGGCCCGCTTCGCCGCCTCGAGAGCCGCGTCGAACGACGGCTCGCCGACACCGAGGACGGTCCGGCCGAACATGGCCAGCAGCCGGCGGTAGGAGTCCCAGGCGAACCGCGGCGAACCCGACTGCTCGGCCAGGCCCAAGACGGCCTGGTCGGTCAGGCCGATGTTCAGGATGGTGTCCATCATCCCGGGCATGGAGAACTTCGCGCCGGAACGCACCGACACCAGCAGCGGATCGTCGGCCTGGCCGAGCCGCCGTCCCCGGGCGGTCTCCAGAGCGGCAAGATGCTGATCGATCTCCACCCGTAGCCCGACCGGTTCGCCGCCGGCAAGGTACTCCCGGCACGCCTGGGTGCTGATGGTGAACCCGGGCGGGACGGGCAGGCCGAGATTCGTCATCTCGGCGAGGTTCGCGCCCTTACCGCCGAGAAGATCCTTCATATCCTTGTTGCCCTGGTGGAAGCCATACACGTAGCGCGCCATGGTCGTCCCTTCCGCCCCGGAGTGATACCCAGACGCTAACCCGTGGTAACGGTATGCGCAGCCAGAATGCCCATGATCAGTAACCGGAAGCGGGCAGCGAGCCGAGAGCCTCCCAGTCGAGAGCTCCGGCCGTCAGGTCCCGGATCCAGGCCAGCAGACCGAGCCGCGCCGCCCGCACCGCCGGGTCGTCGGCCATCACCATCACCGCGTCGAAGAACGCGTCGACGGCGGCCGGCAGGTCTCCGGCTGCGGCGACCAGCTCATCGAGGGAGATCACTCCGGCCGGCGTCTCCGCGGTGACAGCCGAATCGGCGCCGGAGGGCGCGAGCCGCTGGGCGAGGGCTGTCACGACCTCCAGCAGGTCGATCTCGGCGGGTTCGGTGAGGCGCTGCGCGTCGAGCACCGCCGGGGTCCCGGCCGGCACGATCCGGCGGACCCGCTGCAACGCGGCGGCCAGGGCGGCGAAGCCGGCGGCGGGTGCGGGCTCCCCCTGGACGAGCTGCCGCAGTGTCACCAAGGTGGCGGCCGCGCGGGCCGGCGTGCCGGTGAGCGGCCCGACTGCGCCGACCAGGCGGTGGTCCACCCCGGCGTCGAGTAGTTGCTGGACGTAGCGGCCACGGACGAACGCCCCGGCGGCCTCGAGCGCCTCGGCGGGCACCGGCACCGGGGTAAGCCGGGCAGCACGGGCCAGCGCGCCGGTGACGGTGAGGCCGGCGAGCTCGGGCCGGCTGCCCAGGATCGCGGCGACCCCGAGCGCGGCCCGGCGCAACCCGAACGGATCCGAACTCCCCGTGGGAGCCGCGTCGAGCGCGAACAGCCCAACAAGCAGATCGAGCCGGTCGGCGAGGGCCAGCAGGCCACCGGGGGCGGTAGCGGGCAGCTGATCACCGGCCCGGCGAGGCAGCTCCATCTCAAAGAGGGCGACGGCGACCGCCTCGGGCTCACCGGCCCGGCGGGCATACTCCCGCGCCATCGTGCCGGCGAGGCTCGACAGCTCGATGACCATCTGGGTGGCCAGATCGAACTTGGCGAGCGCGGCCGCCCGGTCCAGGGTGGCCCGGTCGTCCTCACCGAGGCCGATCTCCTCGGCAAGGTCACGCGCCAGCGCCGCGATGCGGTCGGCCCGGTCCGCGACGGAGCCGAGCCGCTGCTCGAACGTCAGCTTCGCGAGCTCCGCCCGGAACGTCTCGGGCGGCACCGTGACGTCGGCGTCGTAGAAGAACGCGGCGTCGGTGAACCGGGCCCGGATGACCTCCTCGTTGCCGGCGCGGACCAGCGCCTGGTCGACCTCGCCATCGGCGACGGCGACGAACGACGGCAGCAGCCGCCCGGCGGCGTCACGCACCGGCAGGTAGCGCTGGTGCTTGCGCATGACGGTGGTGAGGATCTCCGCCGGCAGGTCCAGAAAGCGTTCCTCGAAGGACCCGAGGATCGGGCGCGGGAACTCGACGAGGTTCGCCACCTCGGTGAGCACGTCCGCCTCGGCGACGAGGTCGATGTGACCGCCGGAGTCCGCGGTGAGCTTGGCCGCCTCCTCGACGACGAGCTCGCGGCGAACTACCGGGTCGAGCAGGACCGAGCGGGCGGCGAGCAGTTCGGGGTAGCCGGACGCGCTCGGCACGTCGAGCGGCGGGGAGCCGGCCCGCCGGTGGCCGCGGGTGGTCCGACCGGCCGCGAGCGTCGACACCGCCACCGGCACCACGGCCTCGCCGAGCAGGGCGAGCAGCCAGCGCACCGGCCGGCTGAACGACAGGGCCGGATCGTTCCAACGCATATTGCGCTCCGCGCGCAGCCCCGCCACCAGCTCACCGAGCACCCCGGCCAGCACCCGGGCGGCGTCCCCGCCAGCCTCGGTGCGCACGAGCGCGACATGCTCGACACCGCGGTGGGTGACGACCTGGAGGCCGGCGGGATCCGCGCCCTGACCACGCGCGAACCCGACGGCGGCCTTCGTCGGCGCGCCGGCGGCGTCGTAGGCGGCCGAAACGCGCGGGCCGCGGACGACCCGCTCGACGTCCGGCTCCCGGGGCGCCACCTCGTCAACAATCGCCACGATGCGCCGGGGAGTGCCCAGCACCCGGACCGCACCGTGCGTGAGGCGGGTGGCCGCTAGCCGCTCGACGAGGCCGGCGCGCACCGCCTCGATGGTCCGGGTCACCTCGGCCGCCGGGAGCTCCTCCGTCCCGATCTCGAACAGCAGGGTGGCCGGCGCCTCGATCTGGGTGGTCACCGCGGCGGGCACCGCGGCCGGTGGCGGGGAGGCCACCCCGAGGGGATGGCCAAGCTCCTCGCGGCGGTCCCGCCACAGCGCCGCGACCTCCCGCGACAGTCCGCGCATCTGCGCGAAGGAGGTGGCCCGCTCGGTGGTGGAGACCGCGCCCCGGGAATCGAGGATGTTGAAGGCGTGCGAACACTTCAGCACGTAGGAGTGCGCGGGGACGGGCAGCCGGGCGTCGATGAGCCGGCGGGCCTCGGCGGCATAGTCGGCGTAGAGCCGGCGCACGGTGTCGATGTCGGCGTCGTCGAGGTAGTACCGGGACATCTCGTACTCGGCCTGGCCGAACACCTCGCCGTAGGAGATGCCGGGGGCGTAAGCAATCTCGCTGAAGTGGCGGACGCCCTGCAGGGCCATGAGGATGCGTTCCACGCCATAGGTGATCTCGACGCTGACGGTGTCGAGCGTCTGGCCACCGGCCTGCTGGAAGTAGGTGAACTGGGTGATCTCCAGGCCGTCGAGCCAGATCTCCCAGCCCAGACCCCAGGCACCGAGCGCGGGCGAGGCCCAGTTGTCCTCGACGAACCGGACGTCGTGGGCGGCGGTGTCGATGCCGAGCGCCGCGAGACTGCCCAGGTAGAGCTCCTGGGAGTTGCCCGGGTCCGGTTTGAGGATGACCTGGAACTGGGTGTGGGTCTGCAGCCGGTTCGGGTTGTGGCCGTAGCGGGAGTCGTCGGGACGGACCGAGGGTTCGGCGTACGCGACCCGCCACGGCTCCGGTCCGAGCACCCGCAGCACCGTGGCTGGGTTGAGCGTACCAGCGCCGACCTCGGTGTTGAACGGCTGCACGATCATGCAGCCGCGGTCGGTCCAGTAACGGGTCAGCGCCAGCAGCGCGTCCTGCATGGTCAACATCGAGCGAGCCTCGGCATTTCGCTGTCGCGGTCACGAGTGGGGCGGACACCCCGGTTCCGGGGACCGGACACCGGCCCGCCGGCGACCGGTGTCCGGAGAGAGCGGTCAGGCGGTCAGGGAGGGGACTGTCCAAGGGACATCGACACTCCGAATCCATGATTCACAGATCCATGATTCACAGATCCATGATTCACAGATCCATGATCCATGATCCATAGATCTGCACATCATAGATCCACAACCCATAGATCGTAGATTCCATGATGCTGAGTCGAGGCTACCGGTACCCACCGGCAATCCCGCGGCTGGTCACGGCCGGCCGGTGCCCGGCGCACCGGCGGAGCGCGGCAGCTCGCCGGGAGCCGCGGTGCCGGCGTCCGGCGCACGGTCGGACCGATGGGTCCGCGCCGAGCCACCCGGCCCGTCCACCGACATCAGCACCTCGAAGGTGCCGGGCCCGTCGACCGCGAAGACGAGCAGCGGCGTCAGCGCGTACCGCACCTCGAAGGCGGACAACGCGCGACGCCACACACCCGGCCCGTCCCACTCGGTGGTCATCAGCCACGAGCCGGGTTCGTCGAGCGCCTGGGCGATCCGCCCACCACGGAATCCCGGGGCCCGGGCGAGCGCGTCGAGCGCCGGGCGTGCCGCCGCGGCGAACCCCGCCCCGCCCGGGCTGGCGTCCCCGGGCACGGCGAAGGCGATCTGGGCAACGACCGGAGCACCGGCCGTCGGCGCCGCCCAGTCGGGCACGGTGGAAGCGTCTGGTCCAGTCGGAACGTCGGGCCCAGGCATCAGACGCGGTGGGCGACGGTTCCGCCGTAGCGCCGGTCCCGTCGGGCGAAATCCTCACAGGCGGACCACAGATCGCGCCGGTCGAAGTCCGGCCAGAGCGTCTCGACGAACGAGAACTCGGCATAGGCGGCCTGCCAGAGCAGGAAGTTGCTGAGCCGCTGTTCCCCGGAAGTCCGAATGACGAGGTCCAGATCGGGCATATCGGGCTCGTCCAGGTAGCGGCCGATGGTCGCCTCATCGATCCGATCGACGCGCAGCCGGCCCTCCCGCACGTCCCGGGCGATCGCCGCCGCGGCATCGGCGATCTCGGCCCGGCCGCCGTAGTTCACGCACATCACCAGGGTGAGCCGGTCGTTGTCACGGGTACGTTCCTCGGACGACTCCAGCCGCCTGATCACGTTCCCCCACAGCCGGGGACGACGGCCCGCCCAGCGAACCCGCACACCGAGCGCGTGCATGTCCTCGATGCGCCGGCCGAACACCCCGTCGGTGAAGCGCATCAGGAACGCCACCTCGTCCGGTGACCGTTTCCAGTTCTCCGTGGAGAAGGCGAACACCGACAACCATCGGACCCCGAGCTCGATCGCGCCCTCGACGCAGTCGAACAGGGCGTCCTCGCCGGCCTCGTGCCCCTTTGTCCGCGCCAGCCCGCGCCTCTTCGCCCACCGTCCGTTACCGTCCATGACGATGCCCACATGCCGCGGGACGAGACGCGACGGCAGGACCGGAGGCCGCGCGCCGGAGGGATGGGGATGCGGATCGCGGAACCGCATCTCCACATCATTACGCAGCGCCACCGCCTGCCTCCCCGTACCCGTCCGGGGCGGCTTCAAGCCGCAATCCGTCCTGCCGATCCCTGCCATCACCACATCGTCCCCCCGTCGGCGCCGGGTCGCGCCGGACGCACCCACCACCGCTTTCCGCCTCACCATGTCCGTCCTCGTCCTTCCGCCACGGCCCGTCCCGCCGCCGTCCCGCTCCCATGGTCCCGTTCCCCGGCGGTCGCACCCAGGCCGCCTAGCCCGCCTCCCCGGGACGACCGTCCCAGCGCACGCGCGAGACCTCCACCACGGCGCCCGGCCGCGTCACGCCCTCTCCAGATGAGGCAGCGCGCGAAGCCCGCGTTCGAGATGCCACTGGAGATAGGCGGCGACGATGCCACCGGCCTCCCGCCGGGCGCGGGCGTCACTGACCAGTGCACCGTCCCAGTCACCGCACAACAGATCCGCGAGCAGCCGCACCGCACCCGCGGACACCGACGCCGCACCGTGCGGGCGACATTGCGGGCACACTACGCCGCCGCCCGACACGGACAACGACAGGTGCAGCCCAGGCCCACCGCAGCGCGCGCAGTCGTCTAGGGCCATCCCATACCCGGACACCGCGAGCGCCCGCAGCAGGAACGCGTCGAGGACGAGCGCGGGTGGGCGCTCCCCGCCGGCGAGCGTACGCAGACCACCGACGAGCAGGAGGAACAGCCGCAGGGCGGGCTGGCGTTCCTCGCTGGTCAACCGCTCGGCGGTCTCGAGCATCACCGCGGCCGCGGTGTACCTCGGGTAGTCGACGGCGATCGTGGCGCCGTAGGGAGAGATGATGTCCGCCTGGGTGACCGTGTCCAGCGCCCGGCCGGAATGCAGCAGCAGATCGACGTACGTGCCCGGCTCCAGCCGCGACCCGAACCGCGAGGACGTCTTGCGGACACCCTTGGCGACGGCCCGCACCCGACCGGTCCGACGGGTGAGCACGGTAATGATGCGGTCGGCCTCGGTGAGGGGGGCCGTGCGCAGGACGACACCTTCGTCGCGATACACCGGCACCCGCCCATGGTTGCACGGCCCCGAGTTCATGCGGTGAAGCGAGGTCGCCCGGCAGATGGCCGGTACCAGCCGGGATGTTCTCCTGAGGAGCCCGCCGGGCATCCCGTTCCCATAGCCGGGGGTAGGTACGGCAGTACATGGCGGCATGGACGCGGCATGGACGGTGCCCCGGTGGGGCCCGGCGGCGAGCCGGCTCAGAACCCCAGGCGACGCAGCTGACGCGGATCGCGCTGCCAGTCCTTGGCGACCTTGACATGTAGATCGAGGAAGACCGGGGTGCCGAGGAGCGCCTCGATCTGGGTACGGGCGCGGGAACCGACCTCCTTGAGGCGGGATCCACTGGTCCCGATGACAATCGCCTTCTGGCTGGGCCGCTCGACGAAGACGTTCACCCGGACGTCGAGGAGAGGACGCTGCGCCGGCCTGCCCTCCCGGGGGACCATCTCCTCCACCACGACGGCGAGCGAGTGCGGCAACTCGTCGCGGACCCCCTCCAACGCGGCCTCACGGACGAGTTCGGCGACCATCACCTGTTCCGGTTCGTCGGTCAGCTCCCCACCGGGATACAGCGCAGGCCCGGCGGGCAGCCGGGCGACGAGCATGTCGGCGAGCACGTCGACCTGGTAGGAGCGCACCGCGCTGACTGGAACGATGTCATTGAACTCGCCGAGCCCGGCGATCTCGAGCAGGCGGGCGCCGATCCGATCGGGATCGGCGACCCGGTCTGTCTTGGTGAGGATGGCGACCACCGGGGTGCGCTTGGGCAGCCGGGACAGCTCCTCGGCGATGAAGCGGTCCCCCCGGCCGACCGGCTCGTCCGCGGGCATGCAGAAACCGACGACGTCAACCTCGGACAGCGTGGCCCGCACCACGTCATTGAGCCGCTGCCCGAGCAGCGTGCGCGGCCGGTGCAACCCCGGGGTGTCGACCAGGACGAGCTGGGCGTCGTCGCGGTGGACGATGCCGCGGATGGCGTGCCGAGTGGTCTGTGGTCGCCCGCTGGTAATGGCGACCTTCGTCCCTACCAGCGCGTTCGTCAGCGTCGACTTGCCGGCGTTGGGCCGTCCGACGAGGCAGGCGAAGCCGGCCCGGAACGGCACCGAGGTCGTTGTCGACACGCTAGGTGGTCACCCTGGTCCGGGCGACGCCGTCCGGGCCGGCGAGGAACACCGGGATCCCGACGCCGAACTCGGCCAACGTCGCCAGGTCGGCGCGGTCGAGCTCGTCCTTCTGCGTGACCACCGCGGCAGCTTCGAACCGGCGGGCGCCACTGGACACCGCGGCGGCCACCGCCGCGCGCAGCGCCGAGATCGCTAGCTCGGCCCGGCCCAGGCCGAGAGTCGCCGCCGCGTAGGTGCGACCGTCGGTGTCACGCAGCGCCGCTCCCTCCGCAGGGTCGCCCGAGGGGGCGTAGGCACGCAGCCGCGCCGCCCTGGCCAGCACCACGAGCTTCGCGTCCTCGGCGGCGAGGTCGAGAGCCGGGACGCCGTCGGCCGAGTTGCCATCGGCAGGCACGGTCCCCGACCGGGTCACGTCGGCGGTCACGAATTCACCTTTCTGTCCGACGACGAGCTGCGCACGGGTTCGCCGCCGTCGTCGGATCGAGGAGGCGGCGAGCCGTCGTCGCCGTTCGACGGATGCGGCAACCGCTGGACGACCACGGTGCCGATCTGGTTACGCCGGCCGGCGGCCCGTTCCGCCGATAGCCGCAACCCACCGACCGTGACCGTCGCACCCGGGATGGGCACCCGTCCCAGGGCCGTGGCCAGCAGGCCACCGACGGTGAGGGTGTCGTCCGCGCCGGGCAGGTCGTCCACATCGAAGTGGAACAGCTTCGCCAGATCGTCGATGTCGAGCCGGGCGGTTACCCGCGCGGTGTCAGCGTCGATCCGCTCCACCGGCGGAACCTCGTTGTCGTACTCGTCGGTGATCTCACCGACGATCTCCTCGAGGATGTCCTCGATGGTGACGAGTCCGGCCGTTCCACCGTACTCGTCGATGACGATCGCCATGTGGGTGCGCGACGCCTGCATCTCGCGGAGCAGGTCGTCCGCGGGCTTACTCTCGGGCACAAGCGCGGGCGAACGCATGATCTCAGCGATCGCACCGTCCTCGCCCCCCTCGCGTTCCCGGCGGACCATGTCCTTGAGGAAGGCGATCCCCACCACGTCGTCGACGCTCTCCCCGATGACGGGGATCCGCGAGAAGCCGCTGCGCAGGGCCAGCGCGAGGGCCTGCCGGACGGTCTTCGTCGACTCGATGAAGAGCATGTCCGGACGCGGCACCATCACCTCGCGCACCAGGGTGTCCCCGAGCTCGAACACCGACGCGATCATGTCGCGTTCCTCGCGCTCGATGACCTCGTTCTCCTCGGCGAGGTCGACGAGATCGCGCAGCTCGGCCTCGGAGGCGAAGGGACCATCCCGGAAACCAGGGCCGGGGGTGACCGCGTTGCCGAACGCGATCAGCAGCCGGGGCAACGGCCCGAAGATCCGCGCCAACCGGACCGTGAGACCGGCGCTGGCCAACGCCACCGCGGGGGCGTGCTGGCGGCCCAGGGTACGGGACATCACCCCGACGAGGATGTAGGCGACCAGGGTCGAGGCCAGCGTCCCGAGGCCGATCGCGGCGAACCCGGCCCCGTAGGCGTGCACGAACAGCACCGTGATACAGGCCGCGGCGAGCATCTCCGCGACGATGCGCAGGAGCAGCAGCAGCGCGAGGTAGCGGCCCGGATCGGCCACGACGGTCGCCAGGTTCCGGGCACCGGCCCGGCCCTGGCGGGAGAAGCCCTCGACCGTCACCCGGGAGACCCGGGTCAGGGCCGCGTCGATGCCGCCGAGACCCGCCGCGGTAAGCGAGCCCATCACGGCGATGAAGACGAGAAAAAGATCACCGGAACTCATGCGGACCCCCTTGTGCCGGGTCAGCGTGCGGGCGCGGCAGGGGGCTCTCCGGCGCCACCGCCACGGCCCTGGTCACTGCGGCGGCTCTGGTCACTACGGCGGCCCTCGCCGCCGCCCGCGGCATCGCGGGCGGCGTCCGCGTCGCCGGGGGCCCGCACCGCGCCGTCCCACGACGCGAGCAGCTGGCTCTGTACCTTCCACATCTCGCGTTCCTCGTCCGGCTCGGCGTGGTCGTAGCCGAGCAGGTGCAGGATGCCGTGGGTGCACAGCAGGGACAGCTCGCGATCGAAGGAGTGACCGGCCTGCTCCGCCTGCCGCCGCGCGACGTCCGGGCACAGCACGACGTCGCCGAGCAGGGTGGTCGGATCGTCGTCGACCGACTCCGACCACGAGGCGTCGAAGGCGTCGTCCTGCGGGAAGGACAGGACGTCGGTCGGGCCCCCCTCGCCCATGTACCGGACGTGCAGATCGGTCATAGCCTTCGGCTCCACCAGCATCACCGAGAGCTCGGCGAGCGGGTTCACCTTCATAGCGTCGAGCACGAACCGGGCGAGCGCGGCCAGCCTCACCTCGTCGACGTCACTCGCGCCCGACTCGTTGGCAACGAATACGGCCATCAGCGGTCCTCTCTGGCCGCGGCGACGGTCACCGTCGGTCCCGACGGGCAGACCGGGCCGGAGCGGGTGGCGGCGCGCTGGCCGCGTCCCAGCGGGCGTAAGCGTCGACGATCTCGCTCACGAGCCGGTGCCGAACCACATCGGAGCTGGTCAGGGATGCAAAATGGACGTCGTCGAGGCCGTCGAGGATCTCCCGGACCACCCGCAGCCCGCTGCGGGTGCCGCTGGGGAGGTCGACCTGGGTCACGTCCCCAGTAACAACGATCTTCGCGCCGAAGCCGAGCCGGGTGAGGAACATCTTCATCTGTTCCGGCGAGGTGTTCTGGGCTTCGTCGAGGATGATGAAGGCGTCGTTCAGCGTCCGGCCGCGCATGTAGGCCAGTGGGGCCACCTCGATCGTGCCGCTCTGCATCAGCCGCGGGATCGAGTCCGGATCGATCATGTTATGCAGCGCGTCGTAGAGCGGCCGCAGGTAAGGATCGATCTTCTCGTACAGGGTCCCCGGCAGGAACCCGAGGCGTTCCCCCGCCTCGACCGCGGGGCGGGTCAGAATGATCCGGTTCACCTTCTTGGCCTGCAACGCCTGAACGGCCTTCGCCATGGCGAGGTAGGTCTTGCCGGTGCCGGCCGGCCCGATCCCGAAAACGATGGTGTGCTGGTCGATCGCGTCGACGTACCGCTTCTGGTTCAGCGTCTTCGGCCGGATCGTCCGGCCCCGGCTGGAGAGGATGTTGAGGGTGAGAACCTCGGCCGGCCGCTCCTCGGCGCCGCTGCGCAGCATCGCCAACGAATGGTCGACATGCTGCGGGCTGAGCTCCGTCCCGGCGTCGAGCAGCGCGATGAGCTCGGCGAACAACCTGGCAGCGAGCTCGTTCTCAGCCGGAGCGCCGGTGATGGTGATCTCGTTGCCACGCACATGGATATCCGAGGAGAAAGCCTTCTCGACGGTACGGAGCAGCTGATCCTGGTGACCGAGCAGACTCACCATGCTGTGCGGACCGGGTACGACAATGCGCGTCTGGACCCTGGTGTCGGGCGCGACGGGTGGCGTAACGGATTCGGGCATAAAGAGCGGCCAGCGAGGCCGGGGCACCTCTCAGGATTGATGATTGCGGTAGGCGGCGCGGCGCGGCGCGGACAGCCGACACCGGGACAGAACCCCTCCAGCCGGAGGGGCCGCCCAGCGAGGCGGACCACGGGCGCTACCTGGCCAGTCTATCCATCACCGCGCCGGGCCGTCCCAACGACCGAGATCCGCGAACACGACCGCCGCGGCCACGACGCCGGCGGTGGATGTGCGCAGCACCGTCAAACCGAGCCGCGACACAATCGCTCCGGCCTCACCCAGCGTGGCCAGTTCCGGCTCGGACACCCCTCCCTCGGGGCCCACGACGAGCACCAGCTCCGCCGCCGAGGCGGTCGGGCCCACCCGCTCCAGCACCTCAACCGAGCGGACCAGTCCAACCGAGCGGGCCAGTCCGACCAACGGGATGGTCGCCTCCTCGTGCAGGACGACGGCAAGCGCCGCCGCCCGCACCCGCTCGACAACCTCCTTCAGGCCGGCCAGCTCGCCCACCACTAGCCAGTGCAGTCGGTGGGACTGCTTCGACGCCTCCTCCGCGGCTCTGACCCAGCGTTCCCGGGCCCGCACGCCACGGACACCCTCGCAACGGGCCACGGACCGGGCCGCCGACCACGGCACGATCTCGTCGACACCGACCTCGGTCAGCATCTCCACCGCCCGCTCGCCCCGATCCCCCTTGGCAAGGGCCTGCACGACAACCAGCCGGGGGCTCGGGGCCCCGGCGGCGACCCGGCGCAGTCGATCTCATCCCGCCGGACGGCGACGACCTCGCACTCCACCGCATGGCCAAGACCGTCGGTCACGTCGACCGGTTCCCCCGGCCGCAGCCGGCGCACCATGGCCGCATGGCGACCCTCCGGACCAGCGAGGGTGAACGAGTCCGCGATCGGCAGCGGCGACAGCCGAAACAGGGCGCTGGTCAGGATGCATCCTCTCCGCAGCGGTCACGGCCGACGACCGGGCTAACGGCCGCGGCGCGTGCCCCGCCGCCGGAACAGCCCCGCCGCGCCGCCGCCGGAGGATCCGCCCACGACGGCCGGCGCCTCCTCGTCGCGCAGCTTCGCCAACTCCCGCAGCAACCGCTCCTGCTCGCTGTCCAGCTTCGTCGGAGTCTCGACGTTGATGTGGATGTGCAGATGACCGCGCCCGGCGGCCCGCAGATGCGGAACCCCGCGCCCGGCGAGCTTGATGACCTCACCGGGCTGGGTGCCGGGCTTCACGGCGATGGTCTCGGTGCCGTCGAGGGTCTCCAGCGTGGCGGAGGTGCCGAGCGCCGCCGAGGTCATCGGCAGCGGCAGCTCACAGTGCAGATCGTCGCCCTCCCGGGTGAAGACCGGGTGCTGCTTCTCGGAGACCTCGACGTAAAGGTCACCGGGCGGCCCGCCGCCGGGCCCGACCTCGCCCTCGCCCGACAGCCGGATGCGCATGCCGTCCTCGACCCCGGAGGGGATCTTCACGATGAGCGTCCGGCGCTTGCGTACCCGGCCGTCGCCGCCGCAGTCCCGGCAGGGATGCTCGATCACGGTGCCGGTACCCGAACACCGCGGACAAGGCCGGGAGGTCACCATCTGGCCGAGGAAGGAACGGGTGACCTGCTGGACCTCGCCCCGCCCGCCGCAGGTACCGCAGGTCGACGGGTGCGTGCCGGGAGCCGCACCGGCGCCGGTACACGTCGAGCACACTGCCGCCGTGTCCACGGTGATCTCGCGCGTGGCGCCGAACGCGATCTCGGACAGGTCGAGCTCGATACGCAGCAGCGCGTCGTTGCCGCGCCGGACCCGGGACCGGGGCCCACGGCTCGACCCGCCGCCGAAGAAGGCGTCCATGATGTCACCAAGGCCGCCGAAACCGGCGCCGAACGGCGAACCACCACCGCCGCCGCCGGGCGCGAGCGGATCGCCGCCCAGGTCGACGATCTGGCGCTTCTCCGGATCGGAGAGCACCTCGTACGCGGCCGTGACGCCCCGGAAGCGCTGCTGCGCATCCGGATCTGGATTGACGTCTGGATGCAGCTCACGGGCCAGTTTGCGGTAGGCCCGCTTGATCTCGTCGTTCGACGCTTCCCGGCGTACGCCCAGAACGGCGTAATAATCCACTGCCATCAATCGGCACCCAAGAGTTCACCCACATATTTGGCGACGGCCCGGACGGCCGCCATCGTCCCCGGATAGTCCATGCGCATCGGGCCGACCACCCCCATCCCACCCAGCGCGAAGGGACCACGACCGTATCCCGTGGCCACCACCGCGGTGGACCGGAGGGCGTCCACATCCGTTTCGCGACCGATCCGTACGGTTACAGTACCGGTCTCCCGCGCCGAGCCGATGAGCTTCATCAGCACGACCTGTTCTTCCAATGCCTCAAGTATCGACCGCAACGAGTCGGCGAAGTCGACCGGGGACCGCGTGAGATTCGCCGTCCCGGCCATCGCGATGCGCTCCTCCTGCCGCTCGACCAACGACTCCAGCACGGCGCCGGCCATCGTGGTCAGGTAGGGGCGCAGCTCGGAGCGGGTGCTGTCGGGCAGGGCCGCGACGATGTCGGGGGCGTCGACCAAGCGCCGGCCGGCCAGCGCGCAGTTGAGCGCGGAACGCAGCTCGCCGGCGACCTCGTCGTCGATGGGTACGAGGCTGTCGACGATACGCTGCTCGACCCGCCCGGTGTCGGTGATGAGGACCATCAGCAGGCGGTACGGGCCGAGTGTGACAACCTCGATGTGCCGGATGCTGCTACTCGACAGGGAGGGGTACTGCACGACGGCCACCTGCCGGGTGAGCTGGGCGAGCAGCCGCACGGAGCGGCGCACCACGTCGTCCAGGTCGACGGCGCCCTCCAGGAAGCTCTGGATCGCCCGACGTTCAGCCCGGGACAGCGGCTTCACCCCGGACAACCGGTCCACGAACAACCGGTAGCCCTTGTCCGTCGGTATCCGTCCTGCGCTGGTATGGGGCTGTGTGATGTACCCCTCTTCCTCCAGGGCGGACATGTCGTTACGGACAGTAGCTGATGACACACCGAGGTTGTGCCGCTCCGCCAGCGCCTTGGAACCCACCGGCTCGTTGCTCAGCACAAAGTCCTCAACAATCGCCCGAAGGACTTCGAGCCGCCGATCCTCCAGCACGCGGTCGCACCCCCTTCACCAGGCGGGACGTGGCCGGGCCACGGCATGTACAGCGGCGGGCACCCAGCTTGGCACTCGGCCGCAGTGAGTGCCAAGT
>NZ_CDWTNB010000003.1:0-56276 GCF_977947065.1 Frankia sp. CgJB1 | reverse complement strand
CCGTCAGGGGCCCCAGGCTCCGCGCGCGGGACCGATGCCGCCGCCCGGTCCCTGGTCGAGCGGCTGGCCGGTCCCGCGGGGTTGGCCCCGGTGCGCGGGCCGGCGCTGACCGTCGAGCTGGACGACGCCCCGCGGGAGGGCCGGGGTGGCCCGTACGCCCCCGGCGTGCCCGCCCCGAGGCCCGACGATCTCATCGTGCATCAGCAGGATGTCCAAGCGGTCGTGAACGCGCTGTGGGCCGGCGGCGCCGAGGCGATGAGCATCATGGATCGCCGGGTGACGGCACTGATGGCGGTCCGCTGCGTCGGGAACACTCTTCTGCTGCACGGCGAGGTCTTCTCCCCGCCGTTCCGGATCACGGCGATCGGGGAGGTCGCTGCGCTCCAGCCTGCGGGCCAATCCACAGGTCACGATCTACCGGCAGTACGCCGACGCCTACCGGCTGGGATACCGCGTCGAGGAGGCCGCCGACAGCCGGTTATCCGGCTACGACGGGCCGATGATCGACCTGTCCGGCACCGCCAGGCGCGGCTAGGAGAACGCCGCCGTCCGCAGGGTCTCGACCTCGGCGGACAGCCCCGGTGCGAGCCTGCGCGCCGCGCCGCCGTCGCCGCACTGGTCCAGCCAACGGGCGAGGATCAGGTGGCCGCCCTGGGTGAGGACGGACTCCGGGTGGAACTGCACGCCCTCGAGCGGGAGCCGCCGATGGCGCAGCGACATCACCACGCCACTTTCGGTCCGGCCGGTCACCTCGATTTCCTCGGGGAGGGTGTCCTCCTCGACGGCCAGCGAGTGGTAACGAGTCGCGATGAACGGCGACGGCAGGTCCGTGAGAACGCCGGTCCGGTCATGGTGGACGACCGAGGTCTTGCCGTGCAGCAACTCCGGGGCGCGGTCGACGGTAGCGCCGAACGCGACCGCGATCGCCTGATGGCCCAGGCACACCCCGAGCAGCGGCACACCGCCCGACGCGCAGGCTCGCACCATGGGAATGCTCACGCCGGCCGCCTCGGGCATACCCGGTCCCGGGGAGAGCAGGACCCCGTCGACGCCGAGCGTGGCGAGGTCGGCCGGCGTCATCTCGTCGTTGCGGCGCACGATGCATTCGGTCTCGAGCTGGCCCAGGTACTGGACAAGGTTGAAGACGAACGAGTCGTAGTTGTCGATCACCAGGATGCGCATCAGATCGTGACCTCCCGCAGCATCAGGCACCCTGCCGTGGGCGGCCGCAGTCCCATACTGCCTGAGCAGCCACGACCGCCTCCGTCGGCGCGACGACCTCAGGTGCCGCCACCGCCGTTGCGGCCGCCCAGCAGCCCCCCCAGGCCGCCCGGCCTCGTCGTGGCCGGTGTCCCAGGGATGGGATTACCCGTCGGGCTCGGCGAGGTGCTGGTCGGCTCCGCGGTCGGGGTGGGCCCGGTCGGCGTCTCGGTCGGGGTCGGCGGCGCGGTGGTCTGGATCTGCTGGGCGACGGACAGCGTGATGGTCGAGCCCCGAGGGACGTTGCCGCCGGACGGGCTCTGGTCCACGACCGTCCCCGGCGCCACGTTGTTGTTCGCGACGTTCTGCCGGGCCGCGTTCAGCCCGTAGCGGCCGAGTTCGGCGACGGCATTGTCGTACGTGCGGTTGCGCACGTCGGGAACGTTGACGTTCGGGCTGACCACGTTGAGCGTGACCGTGCTGCCGGGCTTGACGGCCGTACCCGGCTGCGGATCGGTGCTGTTCACCGTGCCGACCTTCTGGCCGGTCGGGTTGGCGTAGGCCATCGAGTTCGGGACCAGCCCCAGCGCCCGTAGCGCCGCCTCGGCCTCGGCCTGGGTCTTCCCGATCAGGTCGGTGGGGATCTGGACGTCGTCGGCGGCCTTGCCGATCGACAGGGTGATCATCCCCTTGGCGGCGACCTCCTTGCCCTCGGCCGGGTCGACCGCCGTGACCCGGCCGGCCATGTCCGGTGAGTCGACCAGCTTCGTGACCACATCCCCCCCGAAGCCGGCGCTCTGCAGCCGGGCGCGGGCCTGCTCCTCGTTCTGCCCGACGAGGCCGGTCGGGACGAGGATCTTCTTCGTGGAGGCGGTGTTGTGACCGGAGCTGAGGAAGGTCGTGGCGAGCAGGACGACGGCGACGAAGACGATGACGATTCCGAGACCCGCGAGGATGTACTTCCACGCCTGGGAACGCTCCTGATCGGGAACGGCCCGCCGGTCGATGGCCCCGGTCACGTCGTAGCGGTCGAACGGACCGGTGCCGAAGCGGCCGTCGTCGTAGGGCACGTCGCGGTAGGTGGTCTGGTCGTCGTTGCGGTAGCGGTCCCGGGTGGGGTAACCCGCTCGGTCACCGCGGCTGAGGACCGCCGTGCCGGCAGCGGTCGGGCCGAGGGTGGTGGCGGCCCCGCCCGCGCCACCACCTCCCATCATGGCGTGCACGCGTCGTCCGGCCAGCGCCCGTTCCAGATCGTCGCGCATCTCACCCGCGGTGCCGTAGCGGTCGTCGGCGTCCTTCTCCATCGCCTTGAGGACGATCGCGTCGGCCTCGGGGGAGATGCCGCGATCGTGAGCGGACGGCGGCGGCGGGTCCTCCCGCACGTGCTGGTAGGCCACGGCCACCGGGTTGTCCCCGCGGAACGGCGGCGATCCGGTGAGCAGTTCGTAGAGCAGCACCCCGGTGGTGTAGACGTCGCTGCGGGCGTCGACGCGGGCTCCTCGGGCCTGCTCCGGGGACAGATACTGGGCGGTGCCGATCACCGCGGCCGTCGCGGTCATGGTCGAGGAGGTCGCGGTGGTGGCGCGGGCGATGCCGAAGTCCATGACCTTGACCGAGCCGTCCGGGCTGAGCATCACGTTCGCCGGCTTGATGTCGCGGTGGATGATCCCCATCCGGTGGCTGTAGTCCAAGGCGGCGCAGACGTCGGAGGTGATCTCCATGGCGCGGCGTTCGGTGAACCGGCCCTCAGTCTGCAGCGCGTCGCGTAGGGTCCGTCCCTCGATGAACTCCATCACGATGTAGGGGATCTGCGCCCCGTTGATGATGTCCTCGCCCGTGTCATACACCGAGACGATCGCGGGGTGGTTCAGCGCGGCCGAGGACTGTGCCTCGCGGCGGAACCGGGCGAGAAAGGTGGGATCACGGGCGAGGTCCGGGCGCAGCGTCTTGATGGCGACCTCACGGCCGAGCCTGATGTCACGGCCGCGGAAGACCTCCGCCATGCCGCCATAGCCGATGCCCTCGCCCAGCTCGTAACGCCCGCCGATGATCTGTGGCCCAGCCCCCGGAGCATACATCTCCGTCACGTCGGTCACGAATACTCCCCTGCCGTCGCCCCTCCCGCGCCGGAAATCGCCGACCCGGCGTTACCGCTGACGATTTCATCACCGATTGCGGTTGCGTACACCATCCCCGGTGGTGTGGTCGCGGAGTTCGATTCGGAATTGCTCTTGGAGAACAACCTGTTAGTCGCGAATGCGACGATCACCACGGTGAGGATCAGCAGAATGATCAGAAGCGGCAGTGGCAGGGCGGGACGGGAGGCTGTCTCCGGCCGGTGCCGTCGAGTAGCTCGCCCCTCCCAGCCCGGCCGTAGATCATCCTGGCCGTCCGGGCCGGACAGGCCCGGGGGGCCGCCGGGGGTACGGGCCCACGGCGGCGGACCCGGGTGGTAGGCGGTGCCGGGATCGCGGGGGCCGCCACGGTCCGGCGTCCCGTAGGCCGAGCCACCGTACGCCCCCTCGGGGCCGCCGTACGCCCCCTCGGGGTCGCCGTACGCGGTGTCGGGGCCGCCGTAGGGCGGGCTGTGCAGGGCCGTTGCAGGTACGTCGGGTCCGCCGAGCATGGCTCCCGGGCCATCGGGAACCGCCTGGGCTTTGTCCGACGGAGCGCCGGTGCGCCCCGGTCCACTGGTGCGAGCGGACGGTGGCGGTGCGGCCACCCAGGACGGTGGTCGGGTGCGCGAGGTGGATCGGGGCGGGCGAGCGGCGGCACCAGCGGGCGGGAGGACGGCGCCCGGCCCCGGATGGCGGGCGGTCGCATCCGGTGTGCTGGGCCAGCGCGCCGGCTCCGGGCTCCACAGGCTGCGCCGGATCCCGGCCGCCGAACGTGCGAATGCCCCCGCCGAACTGGGCCTGCGCGCGGGGTCCTTGGCCATCGCCGAGTCCACCAGAGCCCGCACCTGGTAGGGGGTGTCGGTTGGCAGCGGGGGCGGGGTGTCCTGCTGGTGGGCCATCACGACCACGATGGGGTTGCGGTCGTCGAAGGGGCGGCGACCGGCGAGGCACTCGTACGCGACGACGCCGAGCGAGTAGACATCGCTCGCCGGTGTCACCGGACGCCCGGATGCCTGCTCGGGGGACACGTAGTAGGCCGTCCCCATCATGATGCCGGTGGCGGTGAGCGGCGCGGCGTCGACCGCGCGGGCGATCCCGAAGTCGGTGACCTTCACCGCGCCGTCCGGGCGCAGCAGCAGGTTGCCGGGCTTGACATCGCGATGGACCACGCCGAGGGCATGCGCGGCCTGCAACGCGTCGGCCGCCTGCCCGAGGATGTCCAGCGTGCGCTCCGGGGACAACCGCTTCTCCCGGTGCAGCGCGGCGGAGAGGGGCTCCCCCTCCACCAGCTCCATCACCAGGTAGGCGGTCGGGTAGTCGTCGGAGGTCGAAACCTCGCCGTAGTCATAGACCGAGGCGACGCCCGGGTGTGACAGCCGGGCGGCATGGCGGGCCTCGCCGCGGAACCGCACCAGGAACGACTCATCGCTGGCGTACTCCGGGCGCAGCAGTTTCACCGCGACGGGGCGGCCGAGGGTCTGGTCCAGGCCACGCCAGACCTCACCCATGCCGCCGGCGGCGATCCGCCCGTTCAGGCGGTATCGGTTGTCGAGGACGGTGTTCGGCGCCGCGGCGCCGGCGAAGGGCTGCGACGGGGAGATGGGATTGCCCGGGGAGTTGTTCATGGCTTGTCCAATGCGGCCTGTATGACCTTTTTCGCGACGGGGGCGGCGACGGCACCACCGGTACCCAGCTCGCCGCCGCCGTCCTCGACGATGACGGCAACCGCGATCTTCGGGGTGTCCGTCGGCGCGAACCCCACGAACCAGGCGTGCGGCAGACTGGTGCCGTGCTCGGCGGTCCCCGTCTTCCCGGCGACGGTAACGCCGCCGATCTGCGCCCGCCGACCGCTCCCCGACGTCACCACGCTTTCCATCATGGTCGTGAGCTGGGCGGCCACCTCGCTGCTCACCGGTTCACCGAGTTTCTCCGGCTCGGTTTTACTGATCCTCTTGAGGTCCGGGCTGCGCAGTTCGGACACGAGATAGGGCTTCATCTCCATGCCGTCGTTGGCGATCGCCGCGACCACCTCCGCCATCTGTAGGGGCGTGACCCGGACGTCGTACTGGCCGATCGCTGACTGCGCGGTCTGCGCGGCGTCGAGCTTGGCGGGGAAGACGCTACGGGCCTGTTGCAAGGGGAAGTCGGGGAAGGTCGCGTTCAGGCCGAAGGCCTCGGCCTGCCGGCGCAGGGTGTCGGCACCGAGATCGATGCCGAGCTGTGCGAACGCGGTGTTACAGGAGATGGTGAGCGCGTGAATGAGGGTGTCGGTCTCGCCGTCGCCGCAGCGTTCGCCGCCGAAGTTTGGCAGCCGCACGGTGCTCAGCGGGAGCGGTAGCTCGTCGGGTGCGGCGACGCGGGTGTCCGGCGTCCTGCCTTGTGACAGTGCGGCGGCGGCGGTGATGAGCTTGAAGGTTGAACCGGGCGGATAGGTCTGCTGGGTCGCCCGGTTCAGCAATGGTTGATCCGGATTGCCCGACAGCAGCCCATAGGCGTTGGCCGCGGCCTTCTCGTCATGGGCAGCCAGCGCGTTCGCGTCGTAGGACGGGTTGGTGACCATCGCCAGGATCGCGCCGGTCGACGGCTCGATGGCGACCACCGCGCCCTTGCGGTTGTCGAGCGCCTCCGCCGCAGCCTTCTGGACGGCGGGGTTGATCGTAGTGACCACGGAACCGCCGCGCCGCTCCGCGCCGGTGAACAGGCCGGTCACCCGGCTCGCGAGCAGCCGGTCGTCGTCTCCGGACAGGAAGACGTCCTCGGACCGCTCCAGGCCGGCCGCCGTGAACAGCGTGTAGTAGCCGGTGACGTTGGAGTAGAGCTGCCCGGCCGGATACTGCCGCTGATACTTGTACTGGTCGTTCGACGGCACCGAACGTGCGATCTCCAGGTCACCGGCGACGATCGCGCCCCGCTGTCGTTCCAGGCGTTTGGTGATCTGACGCCCGTTCGTCGGCTGGGACTTGAGGCTGCCCGCCTCGCCCACCTGGAGCCAGTTCGCATTCACCAGGAGCGCGGCGAAGAGGATCATGCAGGCGACGGCGACCTTGCGCACCGTGCGGTTCATGTCGTCTTCACCACCTGGGTGGGACTCTCGGCAACCGCGCCCGGGTCGAACAGGGGGGCATCCGGCACCGGTTCGGGTGCGCGGCGGGCGGCGTCGCTGACCCGCAGCAGCAACGCGATGATCGCGGCGTTGGCCACGATGGACGACCCGCCGTAGGAGACGAACGGCAGCGTGAGCCCGGTCAGCGGGATGAGCCGCATGACCCCGCCCACCTGCACGAACACCTGCAGCGCCAGGGTGAAGGACAGCCCGGCCGCCAGCAGTTTGCCGAACGGGTCCTTCGCGCCGAGGGCCGCGCGCATCCCGCGCAGCACGACCAGGGCGTACATCATCAGGATGGCCATGACGCCGGTGAGACCGAGCTCCTCACCGAGGCTCGCCATGATGAAGTCGGTGTTCGCGAACGGCACCTTCTGCGGGTGCCCCTCCCCGAGCCCCGTACCGGTGATGCCACCGGCGGCGAAGCCGTAGAGACCCTGCACGAGCTGGTACGACGTGCTCGACGGGTTGTCACCGTCGAAGGCGTGCAGCCAGCCGTCCACCCGGACCTGGACATGGCTGAACATACTGTGCGCGATCACGGCACCGAACAGGAACAGCACGAAGCCGACCACGACCCACGATGCCCGCTCGGTGGCGACGTAGAGGACGACCATGAACATTCCGAAGAACAGCAGGGACGAGCCGAGGTCCTTCTGCACGATCAGGATGCCCAGGCTCGCCAGCCACGCCACCAGCACCGGTCCGAGGTCGCGGGCGCGCGGGATCCCCATCCCGAGAAAGGACCGGGAGGCCACCGAGAGGACCTCGCGTTTGTTGACCAGATAGCCGGCGAAGAAGATCAAAAGAATGATCTTCGAGACTTCGCTCGGCTGGAAAGAGAACGGCCCGATCCGCAGCCAGAGGCGCGCGCCGTTGATGGTCGCGCCGATGCCCGGCGCGATCGGCAGCACCAGACCGACCAGACCGACCAGGCCGGCCGTGTAGGCGTACCGGGCGAGCGAGAGGTGATCGCGTACCAGCGCCAGCACCAGGATGAAGACGATGACCGCCAGCAGGGTCCAGACGAGCTGCGTCTGCGCGGCACCGGGCGGGATGTGGGTTCCCGCCCGCTCGGCGGCATCCGCCTTGGCGAGGTCGAGCCGATAGATCATGACCAGGCCCAAGCCGTTGAGCGCGACGACGACCGGGAGCAGCACCGGGTCGGCGGCCGGCGCGAACCTGCGTACCGCCAGGTGGGCCAGTGCCCACAGGCAGAAGAAGCCGAGACCGATGGAGAAGATCCCGAGCGAGATCTGGCCGATGTCGGCGAAGGTCAACGCGGCGAGCGCGCTGGTTGCGAGCGCACCAGCAAAGATCATCAGGATGAGCTCCCGGCGCCGGTACGGCGGGAGGTTGGTGCCGGTGGGCAGCGGGAAGCCGGCGAAGGTCGCGGTGAGATCCGCCGACCTCGGCCTGCGTAGCGGAGGTAGGGGGATCGGCGGGCGAGTCATCGCTGGCCTGAGATCACGGTGAGGGGGTGGGGACGGGTGTGGTCGGGAATCCCGGGACCGTGACGCCGGCATCGGTCGCCGGCTGGCACAGGGGAGTGGACAGGAGGGAGGAGTCCGAGGTGCCCGACGGCACCTTGGAACGGTCGGTCGGACTCGGGCTCGGTGACGGGAATACGGCGGGTACAGCCGGGGTACGCAGGCGCGAGATGATCTTCTCCGCATCGTCACGGCTGCCGGCGCGGATGCCTCGTCGGAGCTCCGCCTGATCGGGCTCCGCAACCTCCGACAGTGGCTGACGACGGGAGAGCACCACCGAGGACAGCGGAATGCCCTTCACGCCCTGGAAGAGGGCGACGTGTTCATCGTCGACGCCGACATAATATTGCCCGCGCACGTAGGTCCACCCGGCCGCAGCACCGGCCACGATGAGCAAGAACACCACGGTGGAGACGAACAGGACCCGCCGGCCGGAGCGCCGTCCTCCGGATCCTTCCGGGTCCGAGTCGTCGCCATCGCCGTCGTCGTCGCCGCGATCGCTGGCCTGTGCCTGGCGGTCCCGCCGGTGGAAGCCCGGCCGACCGATACGGGCCGCCTTCGCCGCCGCGGACTCGTGGTCGGGGTACTGGGGATTCGGCCCGCTGCGGGCCGGCGACGCCCCGGGGACCGCCCGCTTCTCGGCCGCCGCGCCGGCCACGAGAGGATAAGGCTCCGCCTCGCCGTGGTCCTCCTCGATGTCGGCGACCACGACGGTGATGTTGTCCGGGCCACCGCCCTTGAGGGCCAGGTCGATCAGCTGGTCAACCGCCTCCTGTGGGGTGGGCAGCAGCAGCGTCTCGAGGATCGTCTCCTCGCTTACCACCCCCGACAGACCGTCGGTGCACAGCAAGTAGCGGTCTCCCGCGATCGCCTGGCGCACGGAGAGGTCGGGCTCGACCTCCCGACCGTCGAGCGCCCGCATCAGCAGCGAGCGCTGCGGGTGGGTGTTCGCCTGCTCGGGGGTGATCCGACCCTGGTCCACGAGATCCTGCACCAGGGTGTGATCGTGGGTGACCTGGCTGAGGACGCCGTCGCGCAGCAGGTAGGCCCGGGAATCGCCGACGTGCAGCACCCCGAGCATGTCACCGGAGGAGAGCACGGCGGTCACCGTGGTGCCCATGCCGTCCAGCGCGCTGTTCTCCAGCGACATCTCGCGCAGCTGCCGATTGGCGTCCCGGACGGCCTCGTTCAGCTCCGTCACGAGATCGTCGCTGTCGATCGCGTCGTCGAGACCCGCCAGGCGGGAGATCACCGTCGAGCTGGCGACTTCCCCCGCAGCATGACCACCCATGCCGTCGGCCACCGCCAGCAGGCGGAGCCCGGCATAGGCCGAATCTTCGTTTCCTTCCCGCACGTGCCCGACATCCGAGCGGACGGCGAAGTGAAGCCTGAGGCTCACCGGTGGAGCTCCAGGACCGTCTTCCCGATCCTGACCGGCGCGCCGAGAGGTACCGGCATGGGACTGGTCACCTTCGTACGGTTGAGGAATGTGCCATTGGTCGAGCCCAGGTCCTCCACGAACCACTGCCCGTCGTGGGGCACGAGTCTCGCATGCCGCCCGGATGCGAAGTCATCCTCGAGGACCAGGGTCGAGTCCTGTGCCCGTCCGATGGTGACAGGTGCCGTTCCTAGCGGGATCGTTGTGCCGGTCAAGGGACCTTTGGTCACCACGAGTTTGCTAGGTGTCTGTGGCTTGCGTGGAGGTTGGGGCGGGGTGCGCGGCGGCGTCGGCCGGACCATGGGGGGCGGCTCGCGCCGCTGCTGACGCTTAGTGTGGCCGAACATATCCAGCCGGACGGCGCGCACGGCGACCAGAACGAATCCCCAGAGGAGGGCAAGGAATCCGATCTTGACAACCAGCAGTACGAGTTCGCTGGGCTCGGTGGGGTCCATCGGGCGCTACCAGCCTCGATCCGATCTGGGTCGGTCACGTCGACCATCCCCGCCGGGAGGCTCCGCGGCGGCGCGGCCGGGGAGGTCCGTGTCGGCGTCGTACACGTCGTCGAGGGATTCGAGCCCATCGGACGGCGAACCGGAGCCGGGCCGGCGGCCGGGATTGCTCGGCTCGCGGTAGGGGTCGGCGCGCCGTGCAGGGTCGGATCGCCGAGGAGCGTCGTCGCGTCCCCCACGCCCGTCACGGGGATCACGGTGATAGGGGTCACGACCGCCGCGGTCGCGCGGCTGGTCGTAGCCGTGATCCCGTTCCGGTGTCCGGTCTCGGTACGGGTCCATCCGGTTCTGGTATGGATCGTCCCGGTACCCCGGCACACCGCGCCGATCACGATCGGCGTGCGGGTCGACGCGGCCGGCGCGGGGCGACGAGCCGCGCCGGTACGGGTCGTCCGGGGCGGGCGTGGGACGGCGGTCCGGCGGGATGGTCTCCCGGCCCCCGGCCTGGGCCGGCGGAGGTGTCCCACGGGCGCCCGCGCGCGCCGGGCCATTCCCCCGTCCGTCCTCGCGACGGAAGATGATCGTCGCGGTACCGAGTTCGATCTTGTCCCCGTTGACCAGCTTGACCTGCGTCGCCGCGCGACCGTTGACCAGGCTGCCGTTGGTGGACCCGGCGTCGACGTAGAGGAACTGCCCGTCGGGAAGCCGGCGTATCTCGCCGTGGCGACGAGACACACCGGTGTCGTTCAGGCGGATGTCGCACTCGACGCTGCGGCCGATCACGGTCGTCGCGGCGTCTAAGGGATACTCCCGTTCCCCTCCGCCCGTGGGCCCTCCCGGGGCCTTCGTGGTGATGACGAGGTGCGGGGTGCCGGGAGCGCCCGGTCGGGGAGGGCGTGCGCGCCGTCCAGTCACCGCTCCCGGGTCCGCGGCGGCCACGCTGCTGCGGATCCGGAAGACGCCGACATCGAGATCGGTGGCCTCGGACATCCGCACGGACACCGGGCCGACGAAGGTGTAGCGCTGCTCGGCCGCATGCTCGCGGACCATCTCGGCGAGCTCGTCGCACAGTGCCCGGTCGTAGGGGGAGAGCCGGGCGAAGTCGCCGCCGGCGAGCTCGACGGCGAACTCGTTGGGCACCAGCACCCGGTTCGAACTGACCGCCCGCCGATCGTCGGTTTCCCGGGCCAACGCGCTGGCGATCTCGACGGGCTCGACTCCGCCCTTGAACACCTTCGCGAACGCACCCTCGACGAGGCCGCCCAGGCGCCGTTCGAAGCGTTGTAGCACGCCCATGCTCGACCTCCCTTCTCCCGGTCTGTGAGATCGTATGCCCCCGAGCGCGGACGTCCCACGGCTCGGCAGCTTGGCATGTTCGCGACGGGCCCGACCCCCCTCCGTGAAGGACATCTCCGGCGTGGTAGCGTGTCGTCTGGCCGAGAGATAGTCCCACTCGGGCGAGTGGCGGAATGGCAGACGCGCACGGTTCAGATCCGTGTGTCCTAGCGGACGTGGGGGTTCAACTCCCCCCTCGCCCA
Organism: Frankia sp. CgJB1; assembly: GCF_977947065.1. Lineage (NCBI taxonomy): Bacteria > Bacillati > Actinomycetota > Actinomycetes > Frankiales > Frankiaceae > Frankia > Frankia sp. CgJB1. The sequence goes on along the minus strand of NZ_CDWTNB010000003.1, from coordinate 44,938 downwards.
CGCAAGTCCTTGGCGGCGCGTGCTGCGCCGTTGGGGCTTTTCGTCATGCTGGCCGGGGGCCGACTCCCCTCGTTGCGCCTTCGGCGCCGCCTTGGCTGGGTGGGTGGTTGGGGCCGTCGGCGTTGTTGCGGGGTGCCGGGGGCCGAGCCCCCCCGAACTCCCCACGAGTCCTTGGCGGCGCGTGCTGCGCCGTTGGGTGGGGCGCGGGCGTCCCCTCTCCGGCAGCGGAGAGGCTCAGCCGGCGGGGCTGCCCACCGACGGCGGGGAGGCGTCCTCGATGCGCACCGCGTAGTCCTCGATCACCGGATTGGCCAGCAGGGTTGAGGCCAAGTGCTCGACCCGGGCCAGGACCGCGCCGTCGAGGTCCGTGCCCTCCTCCAGCTCCAGCTCGAAACGCTTGCCCTGGCGGACCCCGACGATGCCACTCACGCCGAGGCGCGGCAGCGCAGCGAGCACCGCCTGCCCCTGCGGGTCGAGAATCTCCGGCTTGAGCATCACATCCACCACAACCCTGGTCACACCCGCGGACACTACCGGTCGAGCGGCGTATGAGCCGGATCTCGCCCGCCCGGGGCGTACAGATCGTACAGATCTGGTAGGCGATCTCGGATAATGCGGGCTTCCCGGGGAACACGGCCCTTAAGCTTGGCCGGTGTCGTTCTGGCGGGCGCCCGTCCCGGTCGTCGGGTTCGATCTCGATCTGACCCTGTTGGATGCCCGGCCCGGGATCCGGGCGACCTTCGCCGTCCTGTCCGCTGAGACCGGGGTGGCGGTGGACGCCGAGACGGTCGTCGCCCGGCTTGGCCCGCCGCTGGAGACGGAGCTCGCCCACTGGTTCCCGCCGGCCGATGTCACGGCCGTGGCGGCCCGCTACCGCGAGCTCTATACGGTCCACGCGGTGCCGGCGTCGCTGTCGATGCCGGCCGCGGTAGCCGCGGTGGAGGCGGTGCGGCGGCTCGCCGGCCGGGTGGTGGTCGTCACCGCGAAGAGCACGGCACTGGCCCGGGCGAGTCTGGACCGGATCGGCATCACCGCCGACGTGGTGGAGGGAGCCCGGTTCGCGCAGGCGAAGGGCGAGGCACTGCGCGCCCACCGCGTGGACATCTTCGTCGGTGACCACGTCGGCGACATGGTCGGCGCCCGCGACGGCGACGCTCTCGCCGTCGGGGTCGCCACCGGGCCCTGCTCGGCCGCTGATCTGCTCTCCGCCGGCGCCGACGTCGTCCTCCCCCGGCTGGCTGACTTCCCGCCCTGGCTGGTCGACGAGGCCCGGCGCCGACGACAGCAGGGCTGACGCCGCGACGCGGTCGACGCGGTCGGCCCGGCCGGGGCCCGCACCCCCGGCCGTGAGATCAAGGAACTATCGGGAACGGGTGACGGGGTCTGTCCGCGGACCGGTGCCGTCCCCGGGGGCCCCGTGGTCGGGCGGATGTGGGTTGTTCACGTAGAGATCGGGATCGCTCTCCTCGGGAATCCGGGATCGGGCGGCGGCGAGAACCCCCACCAGCGCCACGGCGAACCCGATGGTCAGTCCGCCGCTGGCGACGGCGTTCAGCCAGATCGGCAGATTCTCGGCGCCCAGGAAGAAGGGGATCACCGCCGCCACCGTGGCGACCAGACCGGTTCCGAAGAGCACGGCCCCGACCCGGACCAGCCGATCCGCCCAGGTCACCGGCGGCGGGGTCCCGACCGGAGCCGTGGCCTCGTTTACCGCACCGTCGGCCACGGGTCCGGCCTGCCCGGACGAGGGTTTCGCCGACACGTGCGACAGCCTACGAGGACGTGTGCCGAACGCGGGCCAGGCCACCATCACGGGAGAGGGGCTCACTCGACAGCCGATCGCTACCGAAGACGCACGCGACGTGCGGCCGACGGATAGCCTGGGAATCACTCATCTTCCGTTGCGTTGTCCTGCCGTTACACAGAACGAGGTCGCCCGTGCCCACCGGCAAAGTCAAGTGGTTCGACGTCGACAAGGGCTTCGGCTTTCTCAGCCGGGACGACGGCGGCGACGTCTTCGTGCACAAGGCCGCCCTGCCCGCCGGGGTCGACCGGCTGAAACCCGGCGACCGGGTCGAGTTCGGCGTCGCCGCCGGGCGGCGTGGCGACCAGGCACTGTCGGTCCGGCTGCTGACCGCCCCGCCGTCGGTCGCCAAGGCGGCTGCCCAGGCCGCGCGGCGCAGTCCGGACGAGCTGCACAGCATGGTCGAAGACATGATCAAGGTGCTGGACGACGTGCAGCGGGACCTTCGTCGCGGCCGGTATCCCGACCGGCGGACCGCCCAGCGGGTCGCCAAGGTCGTGCACGCCGTCGCCAACGAGTTGGAGGTCTAGGCCGGCGGCAGGAAACTGACCCGTCGGCCGCACCCGGTGCACACCGCGACCTGGGCGCCAGGTTCCTCGTCGGACGCCGCCAGGTGGGTCCATCGAATCCGCTGTTCCCATCACATCAGCGACACCGACCGAGCCAGCCACATCAATCAGGATCCGGGCATGAGCCGAGATCGAGCCCTTCATCAGATTGGCCACACTGGTACGCACCGGTTCACGATGCCTCCTCGGTTGCGGCCTCATCCGCCGCGGCCTGCGTGCCGTGGCGGCAACACATTGTCGGGGAGCCGACCGGTCCCGTCGGCGGGGAGCCCGCGTGCGACTGGAAGCGTTGGCAGTGCGGCAGACTGCAAACGTAGACCAGACCGAACCATGAGCAGCCCCGCAGCCGGCCGCGGTGGCATCGCCGAGGGCCGTCCCACCTCCGCTGATCGGCGGAGGGCACGGATCGGCGGTCGGAACGGGGCGTCGGATCGGGATTTGAGAGGCATTCGTGTGACAAGCAGTGGACAGCGATCGTGATCACAGCCGTGCGGTGCTGACCGTGGCCGACAACGCCGCACGCATGGGTTCCGGCCGCTCCGAACCAGGTGATCCGCTCAATCCACACGAGCCCCGGTCGGTCGGCCCCTATGTTTTGCTCAGCCGGCTGGGGGTCGGCGGCATGGGCACGGTCTACCTGGCGAGGAACCGGGCCGGACGGCGGGTTGCCATCAAGGTCATCAGACCGGATCTGGCCGCCGACGAGGAGTTCCGCCGCCGGTTCCGGGCCGAGGTCGAAGCGGCACGCAAGGTCGCTCCCTTCTGCACCGCCGAAGTCCTGGACGCGGATCCGAATGCGCCCGCGCCGTACCTCGTCACCGAGTTCATCGACGGGGTCCGGCTGGACATGCAGGTCGACAAGGGCCCGCTGACCTCGTCGACCCTGACCGGACTGGCCGTGGGGGTCGCGACGGCGCTTACCGCGATCCACAGCGCAGGCCTCGTCCCTCGGGATCTCAAGCCCAGTAACGTGATGCTCTCACTGTCCGGGCCACGTGTGATCGATTTCGGGATCGCGCAGGCCCTCGAGGGCGCGAAGGCGAAGCCCACGGCATGGGGCTTCGGCTCCGCCGGGTGGATGGCGCCCGAACAGGTGCACGGCCAGCCCATCGGTCCGGAGGCGGACGTCTTCGCCTGGGGCATCCTCATCGCCTACGCCGGTACCGGCCGCCACCCGTTCGGCGACGGTACGGACATCGACCTCGGCACGCGCATCGTCGGGTCCGCCCCGGACCTGCGTGGTCTGCCGCAGCCGCTGGTCGGCCTGGTCAGCGCGGCTCTGGCCAAGCATCCCGACGACCGGCCGAGCGCCCGGGACCTGCTGCTGCGGCTCATCGCGCAGCCACCCTCCCGCGGTACCGGTGCCATCGGCGAGGCGATGGGTCAGGCCGAGGAGCTCCTGAGCCGAACCGGCGAGGTGCCCCGCGCCGCGCCGACCCGGATCGGCGCGGCGACCTCGGCTCCCGCGCGTCAGGTCCCCTGGAACGCGGGCGCTCCCGCCGCCCGGGCGGGCCAGGGACCGGGACAACCACGCCAGGCACCACCGGGGCAGCCCGACGCGCACAGCCCGATGGGACGCCCCGGCCCGCGGCCCGCCCAGGTAGGCGCCCGCCCACCCGCGCAGCTGGGCGGGCGGATGGGCGGGCAGGTCCCCGGCGCACCGCCGGGGCCGTGGTCCGGCCAGGCTCCCGATCAGCACGGGCCGGTACCGGGTGAGCCCGGCGCACCGTACCCGCCCTTCGCCCAGCCGCCGGCGGCCCGCGGGCTCGATCGCAGGCGACTCGTCTGGATCGCCGCCATCGTCCTGAGCGCGCTGATCGCCATCGCGGTCGTGGTCAGCCTGCCCGGAAAGACCGGAAAGAGCGGCCAGAATGGTTCCGCGGAACAGCTGGCGGCCACAACCGCCCCGTCGCGCTCCACCGGTCCGAGCACGGCATCGGGTTCGGCCAGCGGCCTGAACCGCCCCGTCACGGATGGCCAGCTTGAGTTCATCGTGGATTCCTTCCGGTGCGGGCAGACCAAACTCGGTGACGGACTGCTCGCTCGGCACACGGACGGCCAGTTCTGCCTGGCCCACGTGACCGTGCGCAACCTCGGCGACTCCACCCGCACGCTGGTGACCTCATCCCAGTTTCTGTGGGACGGCGGCGGCGGCCGGCACAGCGCCGATTTCCTCGCCCGCCTCCAACTGAGTAACGAGGATCTGTGGGATTCGATCAACCCGGGTGACCTCAGGGCGGGCACCATGGTCTTCGACATCCCGCGGGAGGCCACGGCCCAGGAGTTGGAGTTGCACGACAATCCGGTGAGCGGAGGAGTCCGCGTTCCCGTCCCCTGACGGTGGCCGACCAGCCCGGCGGGCCGATTTCCAGTTAATGTCACCCTCGATCCGAACGGACCCGAAGCGGGGCGGGCACCCCCCACGGGTTCCGAACCGTCGAGGTGGGGAGTCCGGTGCGAAGAAGCGGTGTCGGTCCAGATCGTCGCGGACCCGGTCGACCCGGCGGAGCCGCGGCCCTCGCCGTCCTCGCCCTCATCGCCGGCCTGACCGGTTGCAGTGACCTTTCCGACCAGACCGGAACGTCCAACCAGGTTGGTGCCCCGACCGCCAGCGGCTCGGCGCTGAAGCTGCTCGCCACCCTTCCGATCAAAGAGGAGGACAACTCTCCCAGGTACCGCCGGGACGAGTTCGGGCCCGCCTGGTCGGACATCGACGACAACGGGTGTGACACCCGTAACGACATTCTGCGGCGAGATCTGCGCAGCACCACCATCCGCAGATCGGACGGCTGCACGGTGCTGACCGGTGAGCTCCGGGATCCGTACACCACCAGAATCATCCGTTTCGACCGTGGACGGGAACTCCGCCAGCGTGCAGATCGACCACGTCGTCCCCCTGGCGGATGCGTGGCGGACCGGCGCGCTCAACTGGACCGCCCGGGAACGGCTCCAGTTCGCCAACGATCCGGAGAACCTGCTGGCCGTCGACGGTCCCACGAATCAGCGCAAGAGCGATCATGACGCCGCCGAATGGTTGCCGTCGAGCCCGGGGGAGCAGTGCCCCTACATCGCGCGCCAAGTGGGATTGAAGGCCCGTTACCGCCTGTGGGTCGTCCAGGCGGAGGCGGACGCGATGCGCGCCGTTCTCCAGAAGTGCCCGAACCAGCCGGCACTGGGGCTGACCCCGAGCGGCTGACCGGAAGCCCGCGGCGCCGGGTCATCCGAGAAATGCGGAGTAGCCGGCGGAGTCGGCCCGGACCCGGCGGAGCCGGCCGGCGGTCCTCAGAGGACGGTGGGCGCGGCGCCGCTCTCGCTCACCATCGGGCGGCTGTGCGCCTGCCAGGAGAGCATCCCGTCGGTCAGGTTGCGGACCTGCCAGCCACCCTGCCTGAGGTAGTTGGTGACGGCGGCGGACCTGCCGCCCGAGCGGCACACCACGACGACCTCGCGTTCCCGGGGAACCTCGTCGAGCCGGGCGGCCAGTTCACTCATCGGGATGTGCAGCGCGCCGGCGATGTGACCGGCGGACCACTCGTCGGGCTCCCGCACGTCCACCATCAGCGGGGCACCGTCCGCGGAAAGCTCGACCGGTAGCTCCGCGACGCCGACAGCCGGTATCTGATCGGTACTCACGTCTCCATCCTGCCATCAGGACCCTCCGAGGGGGCTCGCGATTCACCGCAGCGGCCGCGGAAGCGCGGGGACGAGGTCGGCGTCGGCGGCGCGGGAGAGCAGGGCCTCGACGGCGGCGAACCCCTCGTCGCCGAGGTTGAGGCTGAACTCGTTGACGTACAGCTTGATGTGGGCGTCGACGACGTCGGGCGCCATCTCCTGGGCATGGGCGAGGACGTAGTCGGCGCTGGCGGCGGGATCGGCGAAGGCCGCGGCGACGCTCGCCCGCACCGCGGCGGACAGCGCCGGGCCGTCCAGCCCCCGGCGGGCGAGGATCGCGCCGAGCGGAATGGGCAGCGAGGTCTGGCCCTCCCACCAGTCGCCGAGGTCGACGAGCGCCGTCAGCCCATAGGACGGGTAGGTGAAGCGGGACTCGTGGATGACGAGCCCCGCGTCGTACGCGCCGTCGCGGACGGCGGGCATGATCTTCTCGAAGGGAAGCACGTCGGCGCTCGTCACGCCCTCGTCGGCCGCCCACAGCCGGAACAGCAGGTAGGCCGTGGTGCGGGTGCCGGGGATGGCGACCCGGGCACCGCGCAGGCCCGACCGCCCGGCGGTGAGGACGAGCGGGCCGCAGCCGCGGCCCAGGGCCCCGCCCGCCGTCAGCAGTTGGTACCCGGTGAGCAGCCACGGCAGGGCGGCGTAGGACACCTTGACGAGGTCGTCCCGCCCGTCGGCGGCCCGGGCGTTGAGGACGTCGATGTCGGCAAAGGCCACCGACACCTCGGGTGCTCCCGGGACGAGTCCGTGCGCGAGGGCATGGAAGGCGAATGTGTCGTTGGGGCAGGGCGAGATGGCGAGCGAGAGCGGACCTGGAAGGTTCGAGGTGGTCGCCCGGCCAGCATCCATCTCAGTGCTCTCCCGTCCCGTGGTGGCCGTTGTTCCCGTGGTGGCCGCGGGCACCCGGGTGCTCGGCCGGGATCGTGGTGGAGGCGTCGCTCGTGGTGGCCGCCGGTGCGGCCATCACCAGACCGTCCGGGTGGGCGACGAGTGCCGCGGCGGCCGTGCGGAGGCTGGCCAGCGCGACCGGCAGGTTCCAGTCGGACCGGTCCCGGCGCCCGACCGTGTTGCTGATGGTACGGATCTCCACCACCGGGACGCCGAAGGCCCGGGCGGCCACCCCGACGGCGTACCCCTCCATCGACTCCGCCACCGGGTCCAGCCGCTCGGTCAGCGCCGTGGCCCGACGTTCGGTGCCCGTCACCGTCGACACGCTGATCACGCTACCCGTGACGATCCGCCGCCCGGTGGCGTCGAGCACCGTGCCCAGGCGGTGGATGAGGTCCGGATCCGGGACCACCGTGGACGAACCGAGCCCGAGATCCTCCAGGCTCAGGAACGACCCCGCGGGGTTCGGCAAGTGGGCGGGGCCGCCGCGGGGTGCCGGCGCGCCGTTGCTGTGGAACCCGAGATTGCGGTCCATCTCGCTGATGCGGCCGATCAGCGGAGCGGGCGGTTCCTCGTCAAGGCCGGACTCCGCGCCGAGGTCGGCGGCGACGATGCGATCGGCGAGGACGATGTCCCCGATCTCCGCCCAGCCGCGGAACCCACCGCCGATCCCCATCGCCACCACCAGGCTGAACGGCTGCCCCGCCGCGCTCGCCACCGACATTGCCACCGCGGTGCCCGCCGCCGCGGCCGGGCCGCCGGTGCCTGCCGCGAGCACCGTCACCGGTCCGCGTCGCCGGCCCACGTAGGGGCCCAGGGTGGAGGTGGTGAGAAGCTGGCGGTCCCATTCGGGGGACACCAGGCTGCCCGGTCCGATGGGGGTTCTGGTCCGGCCGCGCGACCAGCTGCCCATCAGGCCGGCACACACCGCGTCCGCTTCGGCGGTCACTGCGGTCACGATCAGGGTGCGGCTCACGATCAGGTCCGGATCATAATCTGGGGACGTCCTCGTCTGTCGTCGCATACTGTCGGTCGATCCGCCCGAACACCACCGCACCGGACAGCTGGGTAACAGTACGGGGTTTTCGATGGGGTGCAAATCGGACTTGTTGCCGGATCTTAGCATCGCGGACGACGCTGCGTGGTCCCAGTGGGGAGGTATGGCACGCTGCGCGCACGGTGTATCCCCGTTCGGGGGCTGGTGTGCGTGGGTCGTTGGTTCCGGTCCGGCGGCGGAGCGGCCGGCGGTGGGTCAGGGCTTGAAGGTGACCAGGAACGGCCAGCTTCCCGACGCCTGGTCGCTGGAGCTGCCTGCCTCGGGAAGCGCGAACACCACGAGCAGGGCAGGCGTGTTCTTGGCGGGAACGTACCGGTAGTGCGTCTCGTTGATCTTGTCGGTCACCCGCTCCCTGCCCAGGACGAGGAAGTAGCCGCGGTCGGCGACCGACGTCGGCACGTCGATGTTGATGGCGTTTCCGGGCCTGACCGTGATGTGCGGCGGTGATACCGATTTCTGGATCACCGTCCCGTCCCACTCGTACTGCGCGGCGTTCGTCTGCACGAAGTGTCCCCCGGACTCCATGGTCACCAGGGGAGTCGGCCGCTCGCAGCCGCTCAGGCCGAGGCCGACGACGACCGCGGCGGCGGAAGCCACGGCGAGCCGCCGGAACGGGAAACGGCGGAGGAGGTGAGGCGTGCGCACGGTCGGAGGGTATCGCCGCCCGTGCGGTGGCGTCGCTCGTCGCCAGGGCCTTCAGCCCCTGGCCGGTGGGCACGGTGGCCCGGGTCACGTTGCTGGCGTGCCGGGTCAGTTCTGGCGCCGCCATCGGAGGCCGCGGGTCGTTCGTCGGCGGTCAGGCCGGGTCGGACCGGTCGGATCCTGGAGCGTCGCCGGAATGGGGAGTGGGGCCTGCCGCCACGGGTCGGCCGGTGGCAGCGGCGTCGACGCGGTCGCGTGGGCCGGCGGGGGCCTGGGTGCCGGCGGGGGCATCGGCGACTGCGGGGGAACCCCTGGGTGACCGAGCGGTTTCGTCGTGTCCGGATCGTTGTGGGCGGGTGGGTGGTTCCGGGCGTCCGCGCGGAACTGGGCGCGGGCGGCCAGCCGGGACCGGCGCAGCGCGCCGGCCTCCACGAACAACGTGATCCCCATCGCCGCCGCGGCCACCGCGAAGCCGACCATCCCGGGCATCTCGATCAGTCCGAGGCCCCCGCCGGCGACCCAGGCCAGCTGCAGACCGGTCTCAGAGCGGGCGAACGCGGAGTTGCGGGTGGTCTCCGGGATGTCCCGCTGGATGATCGAGTCCAGCGCCAGCTTCCCCATCGACCCCGCCATGGACGCCAGCAGCGCGGCGACCAGCGAGGTGAACTTGGTGTAGGTGATCGCCGCACCGAGGCATCCCCCTGCCGCCAACACCAGCGCGAGCATGAGGATGCCCTCGGGGCGGCGCCGGCCGAGCCGGCCGCCGATGAGGACTCCCAGGCCGCTGCCGGCGCCCGCGCAGACCGCGAGCCCGCCCAGCCACAGGTTGTTCCCGCCGTTGGTGCGCAGGAGGAACACCAGATAGAACGTCAGGAAGCCGACCAGACTGCGTAGCACCAGGGCGGCGCGCAGCGCCACCGGCAGCGTGCCGAGGAACGCCCGGATCCACGTCCCGACACCGCGCCGGGCCACGCTTGAGGGAAGCGGCCCGCGCAGTGGCTGCTCACCGGCGGCGGAGTCGACGTGCCCGGGCAGGTTGAATGCCAGTAGGACCCCGGCCATGTAGACGAGGGCACAGATCCGCAACACCCAGGGATAGCCGACGAAAGGGATGTTGGCGATGCCCAACCCGACGGGTGCCACGACCGCCCCGGCGACGATGTTGACCAGCGAGATCCGTGAGTTGATCGTGACGAGCGTGAGTTCCGCCGGGGCCACCCGGGGAATGACGGCGCTGCGCGCGACGCCGAACCCGCGGGAGAGCACGAGCAGGCCGAGCGCGAGGGGGTAGACGGCCAGCCCGTCGAGCGCCCCCGCGAGCTGCCACGCCAGCAGCCCGCGGCCCAGGCAGATGGCGGCGAGCGCCGTCCGCCGGCCGTAGGCCACCCGGTCCAGCAGCGGACCGATGACCGGCGCCAGCAGGGCGAACGGCACCATGGTGACCAGTAGGTAGAGGGCGACCTTCGACCGGGCCTCGCCGGACGGGACGGCGAAGAACAGCGAACCCGCCAACGCGACGGTCACCAGCGCGTCCCCGGCGGCGTTGACGAACGACAGCTCCGTCAGCGACGACAGCCCCGACCGGTCGGCGTCATTGCCGCGCACACTCGCCCGCAGCCGGCGCAGGCTGTTCACCACTGTGCTGCCCAGGTTCACCCTGCCCAGTGTCCTCGTCTTGGACCGGCGCTGTCCTGGACCGGCGCCACTACGACCACGTCGGGCGGTGGGAGGGTTCGTGGGTGAGAATACTTCCCGTGGATGCTCCCGATGTTCGTAGGACGGTCCGGTCCGGGCGGGAACCCGTGGCCGATCCGACCTGTGCGGCCGCCGTTGACCTGGCCCGGCAGGCGGCCGTCGAGGAGGCGGGGTCCGCGGCGGAGGTCGGTGAGCATCTCGGCGTCGAGAGCGAGGGGGACCGCCTCGCCCTGCACCGGTTCGCCTGCCTGTCGCGGGCCTACCCCGGCTGGGTCTGGACGGTGATCGTTACCCGAGCCGCGCGGGTGCGCAAGGCGACGGTCGACGACGTCGTGTTGATGCCCGGGGACGGGGCCATGCTGGCGCCCCCGTGGGTCCCCTGGTCGGAGCGGCTGCGGCCGGGCGACGTCGGCGTCGGGGACCTGCTGCCGACCGCCATCGACGATCCTCGGCTCGCGCTGCGCACAGAAGACACCGAGGAGTTCGCCGACAGCGACGTCTTCATCGAGCTCGGTCTGGGGCGGGCCCGGGTGCTGTCCGTGACCGGGCGGGAGGAAGCGGTCGAACGCTGGTACGCGGGTCCCGCCGGCCCGGGCGCATCCATCGCCAAGGTGGCGCCCGCATCCTGCCTGACCTGCGGATTCCACGTGCGGCTCGCGGGTGCGCTCGGCCGGATGTTCGGCGTCTGCGCCAACGAGCTCGCACCGGACGACGGCCGGGTCACGTCGATCGACCACGGTTGTGGGGCGCACTCGGAGGCACTGGTGGCTCCTTCGGCGCATCCTGAACCCGTCCTGTTCGACGAGGACCCCTCCGACCTGGAGCCGATCGACGTCGAGCTGGTGGGCGTGGCCGCCCATCCGCCGGGTTCGGTGGACGACAACGGGGCGGGCGAGACCGCGGACGGCCCGGGACCGGAGCCCTACGGCCACTCCTGACCGGCCTCGCCCGCCGACGCCGGGACTTACCTGGATTTATCCGGACGTACTCGGCTCGGACGTACTCGTGTCTAGGTGAGCCGGCCGAACAGCGCCGGCAGCGTTCCCTCGTGCGCCGCGCGTAGCTCGTCGAGGCCGACGGTGAAGGCGTCCTGTACGTCGAGGGTGTCCCCGTCGACGACACCGACGCGCCGCCACGGCAGGCCCCATACCTCGCACATGCCGGTGAAGCGCAGTTCCTCCGCGCGGGGCACCGCGACGACGGCGCGGCCGGCCGACTCGCTGAACAGCTCGACGAACGGGTCTGATCCGGCCGGCAGGATGATCCGGGCGCCGTGCCCGCCGCGCAGGCACGACTCGACGAGCGTCTGGGCGAGCCCACCGTCGGAGAGGTCGTGCGCGGCGGTGAGCATGCCGTCGCGGGAACCGGCGACGAGGATCTCGCCGAGCAGCTTTTCCCGGGCGAAGTCGACGGCCGGCGGCTCGCCGCCGAGATGGCGATGCGTCACCCACGCCCACTCCGAGCCGCCGAATTCGTCGGCGGTGTCGCCGAGCAGGATCAGGACGTCTCCCTCCTCGGCGAAGCCGATGGGCGTCCGGCGAGTGACGTCGTCGAACAGGCCGAGTACCCCGATCACCGGGGTCGGATGGATCGGCGTTGAGCCGGTCTGGTTGTAAAACGAGACGTTGCCGCCCGTCACCGGGAGGCCGAGCCGCCGGCAGCCCTCGGCGAGGCCCGCGCACGCCTGGGCGAACTGCCACATCACCTCGGGATCCTCGGGGGAGCCGAAGTTCAGGCAGTTCGTCACCGCGATCGGCACCGATCCGGTGGCGGCCACGTTGCGGCACGCCTCCGCCAGGGCGAGCTGGGTGCCGGCGAACGGGTCGAGCCGTGCGTACCGCCCGTTGCCGTCGGTGGCGAGCGCGATCCCCAGGCCGGTGGCCGCCGACAGCCGGAGCACGCCCGCGTCCTCCGGCTGGGCGAGCACGGTGCCCGCCTGCACGTACCGGTCGTACTGGTCGGTCACCCAGGCCCGCGAGCACAGGTTCGGTGAGGCGACCAGCCGCAGCAGGGTCTCCCGCAGCTCCGGCCCGGTCCGTGGCCGGGCGAGCCGGGCGGGCGTGGGCGCGTCCGCCCGGACCAGGTCGAAGTCGACCGGGCGGCGCAGAGGGCGCTCGTAGACTGGGCCATCGTCGGCGAGTGATCCGGGCGGAACGTCGACGACGACCTCGCCATGCCAGCGTACGGTCAGCCGACCACTGTTGGTGACGGTGCCGATCCTGGTCGCGAGCACACCCCAGCGCTCGGCGAGGGCGAGAACCTCGGGCAGCGCCTCGGGCGTGACGATCGCCAGCATGCGCTCCTGGGACTCGCTCGCGAGGATCTCGTGCGCGGCCATCGACGTCTCGCGCAGGGGCACGAGGTCGAGGTCGACCTTCATGCCGCCGGGCTGGCCGGTGGCGATGCCCGCGGCGGTGGTCTCGGTCAGCGCGCAGGTCAGCCCGGCGCCGCCGAGATCCTGGATGCCGGTGACGAGCTTGCGGTCGAACAGCTCCAGGCAGGCTTCGATCAAGATCTTCTCGGTGAACGGGTCGCCGACCTGCACCGAGGGCCGCCGGGCCGGGCCGCCGCCCTCGTCGAAGGTCGCCGACGCCAGTATCGAGACGCCGCCGATGCCGTCCCGGCCGGTCTTGGCGCCGAGCAGGACGACGGCGTTGCCGACCCCGGTCGCCGCCGACGTCTGCACCCGATCGACCGGCATGACCCCGACGCACAGGGCGTTGACCAGCGGGTTACCCGCGTAGGTCGGGTCGAAGACGACCTCGCCGCCGATGGTGGGCAGGCCGAGGCAGTTGCCGTAGCCACCGATGCCGGCGACGACCCCGGGCAGGACCCGGGCGGTGTCCGCAGCGTCGGCCTCGCCGAAGCGCAGCGGGTCGAGCACGCCGATCGGGCGGGCCCCCATGGTCAGGATGTCGCGGACGATGCCGCCTACACCCGTCGCGGCCCCCTGGTACGGCTCGACGAAGCTGGGGTGGTTGTGCGACTCGATCTTGAAGGTGACCGCCAGCCCCTCGCCGACGTCGACGACGCCCGCGTTCTCCCCCATGCCCACCAGCAGCCGGTCCGTCGACGGGGTATCCCGGAACTGCCGCAGATGCACCTTGGAGGACTTGTAGGAGCAGTGCTCGCTCCACATCACCGAGTACATCGCGAGTTCGGCATCGCTGGGCCGGCGACCGAGGGTCGCGATGATCAGGGCGTACTCGTCGTCGGTGAGCCCCAGCTCCCGGTAGGGCTGCTCGGCGGGGGGACTCACGGAGGTGGCCGCGGGGGCGGCGGGGTTGCCGGTCACCCTCCCATCCTCGCCGATATCCCCTGATCCGGGCTCCCGGGCGGACAATGGAGACCCCTTCGTAACCAAAAATCCCTCTTTAAGAGGAAAAAGCCGACAAAACGCCGGACAGTACCGAGGTGAACATGCGAAGCCCGCCGACCCCGGGGCCGGTGAGGTCGTCAACAGCGTGCTCGGGATGCGGCATCAGGCCCACGATCGTCCGGCTCTCGTTACAGATCCCGGCGATGTCGGCGGCCGACCCGTTGGGATTCCCGCCGACGTAGCGCACCACAACCCGCCCGGCCGCCTCGAGTTCGGCGAGCACGCCCGGGGCCGCGACATAGCGACCATCCCCGTGCTTCACCGGGATGACGATCTCCTCGCCGTCCTGGTAGCCGCGGGTCCAGGCAGTGCCCGGCGCCTCGACCCGCAACCGCTGGTCGCGGCAGACGAAGTGCAGTCCCACGTTGCGAGTCAATGCCCCGGGGAGCAGGCCGGCCTCGCAGAGCACCTGAAACCCGTTGCAGATGCCGAGAATCGGCAGGCCCGCGCGGGCCGCCGGGACGAGGGCCGCCACCATGGGCGAGAACCGGGCTATCGCACCGGCGCGCAGGTAGTCACCGTAGGAGAATCCGCCGGGCAGGATGACGGCATTGACGCCGGCGAGATCGCTGTCGCCATGCCAGAGGGAGACCGGTTCGGCACCGGCGGCCCGCACTGCGAGCGCCGTGTCCCGGTGGTCGAGAGAGCCGGGGAAGGTGACGATCCCGATCCGGGCGGGCGGGGCCGCCTCGGTCACTACCACACCCATCGCGATACCCGCCCAGATCCCTCGGAGTCTACTCCCGTCAGCGTAGCCGGTCGGATTGTGGGGCGGCCGGTCGAGGAAGGGAGTCGGCGGGGGACGGCGGGAGACGTCAGACCGGATGGATGCCCTCGGCCACCTCCGGGCGGGCAGCGGGCCAGGGCCCCGTCCGCGCCCGGCTCAGCCGCTCCCCGGGAGCGCTCTCCTCCCAGGTGAGAGTCTTCTCCAGATGCACGCGGGTGCCCCGATGGGGGCCGTCCACCTGGTGGAACTGCACCCGGTCCATCAGAGCGCGCATGAGAAAGATGCCACGGCCTTGCTCGGGAACATTTTCCGGCCTGGGGAAATCGCTGTTCTGGCGGGCCGTCCGATCGAGATTATCCATGCCGTCGAAACCGTCGCCGCGATCGCTCACCTCGATGATGGCGACTTCGTTGTCCACTCCCACCAAAACCTCGTACTCGTCGCCGTCATGGGCATGTAGAAGAACATTGTCGCACGCTTCTGTCAATGCAAGTTCAACATCGTAAATGCATTCTTTGCTGACGCCCAGGACTTTCAGGGACTGCGTGCAGATACGTCGAACTACGGGTATGGAGATCTCATCGTGGGGCAACGACAGGCTTACTTTGATCTCCATGCCGGAGGGTGTACCCGCGTCACGCATCATCAACCGAACGACCTACGCCGGCGCAGGCTCGATCCGGTCACATGCCATCGGTCATCGTAATCGGTTATTGCGATAGGTTATCGCAATCGTTTATCTCAATCGGGCGGAGAGGGCTCGGCCCAGCTCGGTGCCCGAGTGCCAGGCATTCTCGATCTTCGGTGTTCCCCAGCCGTCGCCGGCGAGCCCGATCCCACTGCCGGACAGGTAGTACGGCTGTTCGTGCGGACGGTCCGGGCGGGCGAAGGTCCACCTTTGCACGTACGTCCAACTGGGTTGCACCGTGATGGTGAGCAGGCGCCGTAGTGCCGCGACGAGATCGGGCCCGGCCGCCGCGGGGTCGGCCAGCCGCGCCCGCGCGAAATCCGGCGTCGAGTGGGCGACCAGGACGGCGGCACTGTCACCCCGGCGACGGCCGTCGTCGGCGATCCAGGCGATCGTATCGTCGTCGTGGACGAAGGCTCCGTCGATCGGTGCCCAGCACCGGTAGGGCCAGCCGGCGAGCAGCGCCAGCACCGGCGACCAGGGGCGGTCGGCGAGCTGCGCCCGCTCCTCGGTGCAGGCCGGGTCGAGATGGCGCAGCGCCTGCGGGTCGGGCATCGCGAGGACCACCGCGTCGGCGGCCTCGTCGTCGACGCGGGGACCCGGGGTGATCCGGCGGATCGGCGTGGACTGCGCGACCTGCACCCCGGCGCGGGACGCGAGGTCGGCGACCAGGGAACGCAGCCCGCGTGGGGCGGCGTACCGCAGCGGGCCGGAACGCGGCTCGGCCAAGGTGGCGGTCGGCCCACTGATTACCGACATTCGGTGCGTCCAGGGGCGTACCAGGCCACGGATGAACCAATCGTCCACGACTTCGCGGAACTCCGGCGAGGTGGCGGTGAAGTACGACGCGCCGGAGTCCACGATGCGCCCGTCTATCCACCGTGAGGCCATCCGTCCGCCGATCACGCGGCCCCGGTCACGGACATCCACGGTGATTCCCTCGGCTAGCAGTGTGCTGGCGCAGGCGATCCCAGCAATGCCCCCGCCGGCAACGACGACCTTCGCCACCGACCCCCCATATATCGAGATGAATGCCGCGGGCGCCGCCTGTCGAGCGGCCTTTCACCGGTTCCCGCGGCGTCGTCTTCCTGGATGTGCCGCCACGGTGACGGTGGCTTGCGGACGAGCGTCGATGATGCTCGCCATCAGTCCCGCCAGAGCCCGTCCGCCGAACGGCTGTGTTCATCGTGCCCATTGAGGAGAGGGCCGCGTGCGGTATCCGTGGTAATGGTTCCGCAGCGACGGGATAGTCCCTGCCGTGGAAGAGGGTTATCCTTGAATGGGAGCCCGAGATGCCGGGGATGCATCTGTCCTCGACCGGATCTGTCGGCTGTCGGCTCTCCGTCGGCCCGCTCCTACGACGGGGCCCGCTCCCGCGACGGGAGCGGTGGTGTTTGCCACGGGCGCGGCCGCCACCCGGCACCCTCGTCATCCGCCGACCATGGCTTAGCCTTACCCGCAGGAAGTCCATGACCGCGCGTGACGGTCTCTACCCCAGGAGGTCGTGATCGCTCGCCGACCCGCACCCCAGCGTCCCGGCACCCGCCCGGCACGAGTCGCCACGCCCGGCTCTGGCGGGGGAGCCGCACGGAGCCGTCGCCGCCCGTCTGTCCACGGATCCGATGGGGCCATCCCCGCCGTCGGACCGCGGGAACCCTGTCCCTGCGGGTCGGGCCGTCGTTACAAGGCGTGCCACGGCGAGCGGAACCGGCCGGCTCCCGTGCTGCGCCCGTTCGCGGGCCGCCGCGACGAGCCGGACCTGGTCGCCCTGCGGGAGCTGGTGCCCAGCGCCACCGCGCCGCTGACCCTGGCGGCGGCCTACCTCGCCGACCATCCTGAGCACGCCGACCGGCGCATCACGCTCTGCACGATGCTGCCGCAGGCCGCCCCCGCCCTGGTGCGCGAGGACGGCGAAATCCTGGTCGCCCTGCAGATCGCCCTTCCGGGTCTGGACGCATCGCGGGATGTCGCCGGTGCCCTGCTCGCCGCACTCGCCGCTGAGCCGGGGAGTGTGATCGACATCCCGCCTGCCTCCGCGCCGCGCCTCGTGGAACAACTGCCCGCGGGACTCGCCGGGTTGCCCCGGCTCACCGACCTGCTGGACCCGGCACCCCTGGGCATCACCGTTCATTCCGGGTTCGGATGGTGGCTGCCACCGTCGGACGAGGAGAGCGGTCCGAACCAGGAGGTGGCGGTGCTGCTGGAGCGCGCCAACGCCACCGTGGTGCCCACCGTACGGCTCACCTCGGTGCCGGCCGCCTACTGGTGCCATCCCGGTGACCGCTGGCACCTGCGGTGGGCGCTTCCGCTGGCCTGGCCGGGCGCGGCGGGTACTGCGGCGGGCACCGGCTCCGAGGCCGAGGCGGTTGCTCCCATCGGCGCGGGCGCCGACGTCGCCCCCACCGAGGAGGCGTTGCTGGATGCGCTGGCTCGCCTGGCTGCGGCCGAACGTCTCACGGTGGGGGAGGGCTCCAGGTTCATCGGGTTCTTCCGCGCCGACGGGCTCGTCGTTCCCGTCTGGGATCTCGCGCCCGGAAGCGAGGCGGACTGCTGTGAGGAGCCGGCCGCCGCGCTGCGGGTGGCCTATCAACGGGCACTGGCCGACACCACGGCACTGACCGCGCACGAACGCCGGGTGCGGGCGGGTCTTGTTGGACGCAGCCTCACCCTGCGCTGACGGCGTCGGCGCCAGACCGCGGTGTCGGGGTGGGGTGCGGTGTCGGGGTGGGGCGCGGTGTCCGGGAGGATGAAGCGCCGTGAGCAGGGTTGACGATCCGGAGAACACCTTTGACGTCATTGTCGTCGGGGCGGGCCCGGCCGGTGGCAGCGCGGCGCGGGCGGCGGCGAACGCCGGGGCCCGGGTGTGCGTGCTCGAACGCTCGGCGGTACCTCGCTACAAGACCTGCGGTGGCGGCCTGGTCGGCCTTTCGGCGGATTATCTCGGCACCGAACTGACCGGTCTGGTCCGAGCCAGCGTCAGCTCGCTGACGATGACCTGGGACGGCCGCTTCGAGGTCACCCGCGGCCGGTCCGGCGGCCGTCCCTGGATGTCGATGGTGATGCGATCCGATCTGGACGCCGCTCTCCTGGCCGCGGCGGCTGCGGCCGGCGCGACCGTGCGGACCGGTGCGTACGTGGTGGGGCTGACCGAGAGCGGGCCGGGCGGGACCGGTCGGGATGTGACCGGGCCGGGCGAGGCCGGGATCGCCGAGGACGCCGGGGATCAGGATGACGGTTGGGTGACCGTGCGTCTCCGCGCGGGGGCGGGCCTGCGCGCTCGGGTGGTGGTGGGTGCGGACGGCACCTCGGGTCGTTGTGGCACCTATGCCGGTGTCCGCTGTGACCAGGTCGACGTCGGCCTGGAGGGCGAGTTTGTCGCTGACCCGGCGCGTGCCGCGCGATGGGCCGGGCGCATGCTCATCGACTGGGGGCCGGTGCCGGGTTCCTACGGGTGGGTGTTCCCCAAGGGACGGGTGCTCACGGTCGGCGTGATCGGTGATCGTGCCGAGGGCGCCGCGCTGCGCGCCTATTACACCCGGTTCGTCGACCGGCTCGGGCTCACCGACCTGCCGCGCCAGCATGACTCCGGACATCTCACCCGGGTGCGGGCCGTCGGCTCCCCGCTGCGTCGGGGCCGGGTATTGGTCGCGGGGGACGCGGCCGGGCTCCTGGATCCGTGGACACGCGAAGGCATCTCGTTCGCATTACGGTCGGGTCGGCTCGCCGGGGAGGCGGCCGCCGCGGCGAGTGTGGGTGTCGGTCGCGCGAGGGCGGGCGTGACCCGGGCCAGGGGGGTCACGGATACAAGGCCGACTGGCCCGGGTACCACGGCGCCTAGCCCGGGTGCCACGGCGCCTAGCCCGGGTGCCACGGCGCTCGACGCCTTGGCCGCCTATCCCGCGCGCGTCGAGACGATCCTGGGCCCCGAGATGGCGGCGGGACGAGAGGTCCTGGCCGCGTTCACCCGCCGGCCGGGCGCGATGCACACGGTCATGGCGGGCCCGGGCGCCTTCGGGCTGTTCACCCGGCTCATCGAGGGACGGACCACCATCGCCCGGCAACTGCGTCGTCCCGGCGTGCGGACGGCGGTGGCGGCGCTGAGCCGCTGAGGTGCTGGGCCGCTGAGGTGCTGAGGCAGCCGGCGGTGCCAGCGGCGTCAGCCGCCCGGGTAGCCGCGGCGTTCCTCGCCGAAGCGTTCGGCCACCGCGCCGGCGATCTCCCGATAGGCCGCCCGCGTCTCCCGTTTCAGGCTCGACAGCACGATCCGTCCCCCGTCGGCCAGATGCGGGTCGAACGGGACCCGGACCACCCGTCGCGTCCGGGCTTCAAAATGCCGTTCCAGCGTGTCGACGTCGACCCGCTCGCCCTGGACGGGGAACATCGAGATCACGGCGACCGCCTCGCGGACATGGTCGGAGTAGCCGTGCGCGTCCAACCAGTCGAGAGTGGCGCTCGCGCTGGACCCGCCGTCGGCGCTGGCGCTGCTCACGATCACCAGCGTGTCGGCCAGCTCCAGCACCCCGTGCATCGCACTGTGCAGGATGCCCGTCCCACAGTCGGTCAACAGGATCGAGTAGTGCCGTTGCAGCAGATCGTCGACTGCCCGGTAGTCGGCGTCCCCGAAGGTGTCCGACAGCTCCGGATCGTTGGCCGACGCCAGCACCTCCAGCCTCGAGTCGGCCTGTGACAGGTACCTGCGGACGTCCACGTACCGGTGCAGACGCGGAGCGTCCGCCAGCAGCTCGCGCACCGTGTGGGCGGAGGACCGTGGCACCCTGGAACCCAGGGTGCCACGGTCCGGGTTCGCGTCGATCGCCACCACCCGGTCATCGCGCAGGCTGGCCAGCGTGGAGCCGACCGCCACCGTCGTCGTGGTCTTGCCGACGCCGCCCTTGAGGGACATCACCGCGATGCGGTGACAGTCGTGCAGCGGGTTCCGGATGCGCGCGAGGAGCCGGCGGTCGCGAACCTCGTCGGGGGACGGACCGGGGTTCACCGCGCCCGCCGAGACCTGGTACACGAGCCTGCGCCAGCCGCGGGACGCCGTCTCCGGGGGAGCGGGCAGCAGTGCGCTGGTGGCGAGCCCCGCCCGGCCGTTTCCCGGTTCCCGGGGACCCGTCTCCCGGGGACCCGGTCCCGCCGGGCCGCCGGGCGACCCGGCTGGCTCGGGATCGCGCAGCCAGGAGGGGATGCGGCCGGCTTCGGTGGGCGTGCGGGCCGGGCCAGTATGCGGGCCGCGGGCCGCCTTGCTCCCGGTTCTCGACCGGCCGGGGGGCGGCGGCGCGGGATACTCGGTCGACGGCCGATAGGTCTCGTATCGCCCATCCATCTCGCCGTACGGCCGGGGAGCGGCGGGGTCGAAGTCCGCCCGTCTCATCGCGGCGGTCTCCTCCAGAGCGGACGAGTTTGCCGGCGCCACCGGCGGCGTGCTCCGCCACGGATCATGGCGTTCGTCCCGCGGGGCCGGTGGCGGGCCCGGTGGCGGGGGCTGGGCGTACGGGTCGGACGGTGGCGGTGGCGGGTTCAGCGGTGGCGGGTTCAGCGGATCGCCCCGCCAGGCCCGGGTCTCCCCCGGCGGGGGCGGCGGGTACGCCTGACCGAACACTCCGCCCGGATTCGGGGGGAACTGGTCGAGTAGCGGATCGAAGGTGCGGGTCTCGATCGGCAGCATCCTGCCGTTGTCGTTGGCACTCTCCGTGCCTCGACGGTTCATGGCCGCGGACCCGGGAGTGCCCCGATCGGTCCAGCCCGCCGAGCCCGCCGAGCCGGTCCAGCCCGCCGAGCCGGCCGGGTGGGAACCTGTTGCCTCGGAACCCGTGGCCGACATCGGATCAACGCGGCGCATCGACGGCCAGGTGTCGGAGACGGCGCGGGATGCCGTCGGGGCGGCGGTGCCCGGCCGGAAGGCGGATGCCGCCGGCTCGGGGCGGTAGGGGCCGTCGACCGTCCAACCGGTGGCACCGGCGGAGCGCGGCTGCGCCGGACCGGTCTGCCAGTGACCCGGGTCGGCTCGGTCGGGAGACGACCGGTCGGGAGACGACCGGCCGGTGTCCGTCACTGCCGGCAGTCGGCTCGCCGAACGGGACGGCTGCTCGGTGGTCGGCGGCGGGGACCCGACGCGCCCGCCACGCTCCTGCGGCCCGGGATTCGCGGGGTCCCGATCTCCGACATCGCCGACCCGGATGGCGCCGATCTCCCGAGGATCATCGTTCATGATTGTTCTCCGGGCAGCACACCACCTGGTTGATCCCCGGGGCGGGCATTCCCTCCGTCGTGTTCAAGGGCCTCCCCTCCGTTCGGGCGACCCAAGCCATGAGGCCGGGGTGATCTGACGACCACGCCCAGGACGGTGGTCCGCGCCGGTAGCCCCGCTCGGAGCCGGGCGTCCGGCACGTGGACGTGACCCGCCGGACCGGCCCGACAGGTCTGACCAGAATGACATGTGGTTCCGTGGACCGCACGGCCCGGCCGGTGGAAACGGTGTGCCTCGTGTGGTGCCGGCGGCGGGGGCGTCTCCTCCCCGGGGTCCTGACAGCGAGGGTGATGAGGGAGGCGTCAACGGTAGGGGGACCAGCGGACGCCGGTGTCGCCGGAGCGCAGGCTGTCGATCCTGACCCGGAACTGGGCGGCCACCGTCGCGCTGCTCCCCAGGATCGGCACCACGCTCGTCACCAGCTTCAGTTCCCGGACCGCCCGCAGGACGGCGAACCCGTCCCAGGTGGTGACGTCGAAGTCGTAGCCCCGGGCCAGGTCGAGGTGGGCCTGAGGATCATGACCAAAGCGTAGCCGGCCGACCGCCACGGGAATCAGGTCCCATTCCGCTGGCCCCAGGCAGGTAGCGTCGAAGTCGCAGAGCAGCGCGCGGCCGTCCGCGGCCCGCACGAGGTTAGCCAGATGCGCGTCCCCATGTATGACGACCCGCGGCAGCGCGTAGCGGATGGTGGGCAGAGCCGCCGCGACCCGGCTGGTCATCTTCTCCAGGAAACGGCGGTCGGACTCGGGGAGCGCCTCGGCGTCGGATAATCGCCGGCGGACGTCGTCGAGGGGATCCCAGCGTGGCAGCGGCGGTTCCGGCGGCGCCAGAGTGTGCAGACCGCGCAGCGCGCCGGCCAGCTCCGTGGTGTCCGGTGCCGGGCCGCCGGGCGGGGTGCCAGGTGGCGTCGCGTCGGCCCAGACCGTCGCGAGGAAGCCGGCCGCCGTGACCGGGGCCGGCACGCCGGGGAGCAGCCGGACGGCCGGGACGTGGTTCTCCGCCAGCCAGCGGGCCACCCGGACCACCTTGCTCACCCGATGCGCCATCGCGGCCGATCCGATGATCCGGAGAACCGCGCCGGCCCGTGGCAGCCGGTACACCGCGTTCACGGTTCTCTTGATCATCACGGCGCCCGAGTCGTCCAGGCCGGCCTCAGCGCAGATCGCGCCGAGGGCGCGGCGAGTCCGCTCCGCGGTGAACCGCGCGTGGTCCGGCGAGCCCGCCGGAGGGCGCCCGCCGTCGGCCATTCCACCCTCGTACGGTCCTCGTACGGTGGCCGGCGTCAGACCGACGGGCTCGGCACGGGAACCGCGCGCCCGCCGGGCCGCTGCCGCGCCGCGGAGCGCTGCCACTCCCGGATGAGTACCGCGAGGTCCCGCACCTGGTGCACCTCGCTGTGCGGCCGGGTGACCGCGAGCAGCTGATCCGCGCGTCCCGAGACGGAGGCCACGGTTCGCCCCCAGGAGATCTGGATCGCCTCGGTGGCCAGCGCGCAGACCTGGTCGAGTTCCAGGCGGCCCTGCCGGGCCAGCGCCAGGGCGAGATCGAGGCGGATCACCGACCGGAATCCCGGGGCGTTCATCCCGTCCAGCTTCGGCATGGCGAGATCCGCGTGCTCCTGGGCGGCCTGCGGGCGGCCGAGCAGACACAGGGCCGTCGTGGCGTTGTAGGGCACCTCGACCGGATTGAACTGGTCGAAACTCGGACCGGGACGGCCCCACCGGTCTGCCGGGATGGCGTCCGCCAGGTCGTACGCCCGGTCCAGGGCCTGGGCCGCGCCCCGCACGGCACCGAGGGCGGCGAGGGCACGCGCCTCCTGGCAGACAAGTCGGGCCCGCACGGCACCGCCACTGACGTGGGTCAGCCCGTCCCGGGCAAGGCGGAGCGCCTCGTCGGGCCGGCCGGCGTAGAACTCGTTGACGGCCGCGACTTCCCGGGCCGAGCCGCGAAGCGCACCCTCACCCACCGAGCGCCCCGCCTGGAAGCCGAGCGACGTCAGCGACCGCGCGGTCTCGATGTCACCGAGTTTGAAGGCCGCATCCGCACCCAGCACGGCGACCCGCCCCCGCAGCACGTCGCGCCGGTGGGCGTCGCCGGCGGGGATGGACCGCCGGCTGAGCCGCTCTAAGCCGCGGCGCAACCGCTCGGTCTGGGCCAGGATGTGCGCGGGTGGGGTCGCCTCGTGCGCGTCGAGGAGGTCGTCAAGCAGATCGTCGAACAGATCGTCGGCGCGTTCCAGAGCGAGCTGGACCGGACTGGCCGCGAGGACGTCCGAGACCTCCATGATCTGTCCCTCGGCGAGGATCGCGGTCATAACCGCCGCTCCCGCATAGCGATGGAACTGTCTGCGGTCCGAGGCGCCGGGGGCCGGGGCGCCAAGGCGCGTGGTGTGGGGGGCCGACGACGGTGTCGGCTGCGCCGGGATCGCTCCGCTCACAGCGCCGAAGGGTGCTTCGCTCACAGTGCCGAAGGATGGCGTGCCCGCAGGTACTGGTGACATATCGGTGGGACTCGTTGCGGACTTCGTCATCGAAGGCTGGGGCGGCGGCGGCTCGTAGTCCTCGGGGTGGTCGTCCGGAGGGGTGCGCGCCGGCGGGATGATGATCGACTCGGTGGTCGCCCACCAGGGTGGGAGAGGGGCCGACCGGCTCGTCGGGACCCAGGCCTCGGGGTCGGGCCCGCGCGTCGGTGAAGATCCGCTCGATTGCGGCATGCCGCGCGTCCTTCCTTCAGATAACACCACGCAGATAACAGATAACACCACGCAGATAACACCACGGTCGTGACCGTGGCGACAAGGTAGTGGGGGGTAGAGCCCACTGTGAGAAGCGACCGACCGGAGGCGCACAGTGAGACCACACGCCCGCATCGGTGCCGCGACCGCCATCCTCCCTGACGGTGGTCCGGCCGGATCCAGCGATCAACGGCCGAAGTCTCCCGGCGGTCGTGCGACGGCCTCGCTGCCGCCGGCCGGTCGCTCCGGTCACTCTGGTCGGTCCGACCGGATCTGGCCCGTGTCTCGCTTTGTCAATAGTAGGGTCAATAGTAGGAGGGAGGCTGCGCCGAAGGGTGATGGTTGTTGGTGCGCAAAGTTCCTGTCATCGTGGCTCTGCGTGGTGTTACCCGGAGGTTTCCTCTGCCGATCATGTTCGGCGGGCGAGCCGGCGGCGGTGCGATGCGGCGGTGGAGTTTGCCGGTCGGCGGTGGCGGGACGAGGAAGGGGGGCGCTGGCAGGACCGACAGGATCGCGCGGCGCAGGCTTGCGGATCATCGCCCCGGCCCGGGAGGGTCCCGGGCGACGAGCCGAGGGAGGCCGGGATGCGGCCCGCCGTCGGTCCGCTCCAGAACGGGAACGAGGCGGCAATAGCTTTGAAATCATGACATCTCGTCATGATTACCGAAAAGGTGAAGCTGGAGGGCCCGATGTTGGTCCGATCGGTGCCGGCGTCCATCCCTGCGTTCGGGTCGGTAGCCTCGGCATTGTGATCGATGGCTCCCCGACGTGCTTTCCGGCCGGCAGGCCGCGCAGCTGGTGTCGACCAGGCCGGCCGTGGTCGGCGCGCCGTGCCTGATGACCGCGTGGCGCGGCGTCCCGCCGATCCACTAGTCGGGCCGCGGGCAAACCTGCCATCCGCCGACGCGTCCCTGGCCCGTGAGCTCGATGACCAGGCGCACCGGGCCTGGCCGCCGTTGCGCCAGGTCGAACGGGCCGGGTGGGTGCTGCGCGAGTCCGCCGGATCGTCCCGGCGAGGCAACTCAGTCTGGGCTCGCGGTGACGTGCCCGACCTCGCCGCGGCGCTCGCCACGGTGCGGGATTTCTACACCGCCGCCGGTCTGCCGCCGATCTTCCAGCTGACGCCCTTCTCCCGGCCGACCGGGCTCGGCGCGGTCCTTGACGCCGCCGGGTACGACGACACCGGTCCCACCGACGTCTGCACGGCGCCCCTCGCCGACCTTGTGCGTGGTGCCGACCGGGCACCGGCGGCTGCCGGCTCGGTGGGGGTGACCGTCACCACCACGCCGACGGATGAGTGGCTGGAGGTCGCTGGCCAGGTGCTGACGACATTCAACGTGCAGCGGCCCGGCACGCTCGCGGTGCTCTCGGCGCTGCGGCTGCCCACCATCTACATCACCCTGACCGTGGACGGCGTACCGGCGGCGGTCGGACGCGGCATCGCGGACGACCGTTGGCTGGGTGTCTACAGCATGGCGACCCTGCCTGTGGCCCGTGGCCGGGGCGCGGCCCGCCGGGTCATCGCGGCACTCGCCGAGTGGGCGGCGGGCAGAGGCGCCACTCATGCGTATCTGCAGGTCGAAGAGATCAGCGCGGCGGCGCGGGGCCTGTACGCCGATCTTGGTTTCCGGCCGGTCTACCGCTACGCCTACCGCCGTGCGCCGCTGGGCGCGACGTCCGGTGGAGGTCTCCCATGAGCGGGACCGTCGAGGAACTCCTCGTGCCGGGCGGCCTGATCAGGGTGATGGGCGTCATCAACGTCACGCCGGACTCGTTCTCGGACGGCGGTACCTACCTCGATCCGCTGGAGGCGGTCCGGGCCGGGCTGCGGATGGTCGACGACGGGGCGGATCTCGTCGACGTCGGTGGCGAGTCGACCCGACCGGGCGCGTCCCGGGTCATCGCCGCCGAGGAGATGCGTCGCGTGCTCCCGGTGGTGGCCGAGCTCGCCGCCGCGGGCGTCCGGGTCAGCATCGACACCAGCCGTGCCTCCGTGGCCGCCGCCGCGGTCGACGCCGGGGCAGTGCTCGTCAACGACGTGTCCGGCGGCGCCGATCCCGATCTGCTCGGTCTCGTCGCCGACCGCGGCGTGCACTATGTGCTGATGCATGCGCGGGGGACCAGTGCGGACATGGCGTCCCGGGCGGTGTACCGCGACGTGGTCGCGGAGGTGGTCGCGGAACTCGTGGACCGGCTCGAGGCCGTGCTGGCCGCCGGGATCGCCGAGGATCGGGTCATCCTTGACCCCGGCCTCGGCTTCGCCAAGACCGCCCGGCACAACTGGACGCTTCTGCGCCACATCGACGCCTTCTTCGCGCTCGGCTGGCCGCTGCTGGTCGGCACGTCCCGCAAGTCGTTTCTCGGCTCGGTACTGGCGGGCGCGAACGGCTCGGCCCGGCCGGTCGCAGACCGGGACGACGCCACCCAGGCGACCACCGCGTTGCTGGCCGCGGCCGGGGTGTGGGGCGTGCGGGTGCATGCCGTCCGGCCGGCCGCCGACGCCGTGCGGGTCGTGCGCGCCTGGCGGGACGATGGTGACCGGCCCGGGGACGGACCCGAGGTCGATCCCGGCTGGGCCGTGGACGCCGGCCGGGTGGAAGACCGGGAGGTTCCGTGGGTTCCGCGGTGACGGGTTCCGCGGCGGAGGTCGCCTCCCGACCGAGGGCCACGTCGCTCGACCGGATCACCCTGTCGGGGCTGCGGGCTCGCGGCCACCACGGGGTTCTGGCGGCGGAACGGGATCTTGGCCAGGAGTTCGTCGTCGACGCCACGCTGTGGCTCGACCTCTCCTCGGCAGCGTCCCACGACGACGTGACCCGCACCGTGCACTACGGCGAGCTTGCCGAGACCCTTACCGGGATCGTTACCGGAGAACCCGTGAATCTGATTGAGACCCTCGCCGATCGACTCGTCCGCGCCTGTCTGCGGGACGGTCGGGTGATGCGGGCCGAGGTGACTGTCCACAAGCCCGCGGCCCCGATCGCGGTTCCGTTCGCCGACGTCGCGGTGACGATCGTCCGGAACCGGGTCGACGGCGTCGAGTCGGTGACCGCGCCGGACGCGGCCGCGGGGGTCGCCACCGATGGCGGGTGATCGGATGACCCGGCCGGACCATGCGGTGCTGTCGCTCGGGTCCAACCTCGGTGATCGTCTGGGCCGGCTGTCCGCCGCCGTCCACCGGCTCGACCGCGCGCTGGGGGTGCTCGCCGGCTCACCGGTGTACGAGACGGCACCCGTCGGTGGACCCGAGCAGGACGACTACCTGAACGCCGTCGTCCTGGTGCGTCCGGCGCCCCCGCGTGATCTGCTCGAGGTCGTCCGCGAGGTGGAGGAACGGGCCGCGCGGGTCCGGGCCGTCCGGTGGGGCCCGCGAACGCTCGACGTCGATGTCATCGCGGTCGGTGACCTGCGCAGTGACGACCCTGAGATCCTCGTGCCGCATCCCCGAGCACATCTGCGGGCCTTCGTCTGCGTGCCCTGGCTGGACGTTGATCCCGAGGCGACGCTGCCTGGGCACAGGCGGGTCGCCGATCTGGTCGCCCGGATGGCCGTGGGGAAGCACCCGGCCGGTCTGCGCCGGACCCCGTGGTCGCTGTCGGATCTCGTGGTCGAGGCGGATCTCGTCGTCGAGGCGGATCCCAGGGCCGGTGCCGTCACCGATCCCGCCGTCGGCGGCAGTGATGCCGGAGAGGCGGCCAGGTGAGACCGACCCGGGCGCGTGATCTCATCGCGGTCGCGGTGGCGTTCGGGGCACTCGGGTACCTGCTCCTGTGGTGGGCGTACCGATCGATTCCCACGCTGCCGCGAACGGCGTCGGTGTCGGTTCTCATGATCGGCGCCCTCGAGCTCCAGGTCGCGTCCCTGACCCGCCGCCGGCTGGAGGGACGGCCGGGAACGCGCCCGATCCTCCCGCTCACGGTCGCCCGGCTCGCCGCGTTGGCCAAGGCGAGCTCCGTCGTCGGAGCGGCGCTCGCCGGCCTCTGGGCGGGTGTATTCGGCTACACCATGCCCCGCACGGGGGAGTTCCCGACCGCGGGGGGCGACGCGCTCACCGCGGGTCTCGGGTTGGCCGCGGCGATGGTGCTGCTGACCGGCGGCCTCATCCTCGAACGGGTGTGCCGGGTCAAGAAGCGTTAGCCCGGCCAGCCCTGGTTCTGGGCGGAATGTTCCGATGGAACACCGAAAAGTGGTGCGACCACCGATGGGCTGACTGTGCCGATTCGTGTTGGCAGGGCTACTCTGGGATAGATTGCGATATATGACCGTGGTCGGTGTCGGGATTGTCCTGGACCACCTTCGTAGAGTGGTGATTGTCGGCGTTGTTCATGTCGTCGGTGGATGGTGCGGTGACGTGGCGCCTGGGCGCCGGGGGCGGGAAGGGGCGGGTGGTGGTCGCTGAGGGCAGGAACTCGCACGGTGACACACGCGTGCAGCCGCGACTGAATCACAGTCGGGTGGATCATGATCGGGTAGATCATGGTCGGGTGGGCGGTGGCGCCGATCCCGGCCCACCCGCCGGTCCGGTTCACGACCCGGCGCGGAACTTCTCGGACCCCGTGCGTGACCTCCCCGACAACGCGGCTCGGACCGAGCGGATCCGGTCGGGTCCGGCAGCTGAGGGAACCGCCGTGCCCCGGCGCCGCCAGCCGTCCGAGGGCCGGATCGTCGCGTTCAGCACGCTGGCGACGAGATCCGCCAGGAGGCCCGGGCCGGCGGAACGGCCCGACCACCGCGGCGGTTGGCACGATCCACGCGGCGGTTGGCATGACCCGCGCGGTGCGGGTGTCTCCCCGCCGGGTGGGGCCGATGACCTCCGGCACCGACCCGCGTATTCCTCGTCTCCCCCGGACCCGCGCGCGCCGTCCGGGCTGGACCGGGGATCTCCTCCGGACCCGGACGGCTTCTCCCGGGGAGGCGGTCGGCCGGGTTCCGGGCTACTGGACGAGGTCAGCTTCACCGAGTACCAGCACGCGATCAGGGACGACGACCCACGGACCGCCGGGGAACCCTGGCGCCCCTCGAACCGGATGTCACCGGGCGGTGCCTCCGGCCGGCCACGAGCGGACCCGCTGGGACAGGGCCGGCGGGGGAGCCCTGAAGCCGACGGGCCGGATGTCGGTGACGCCGCCGCCGGTGACGCCGCCGCCGTCCCGGAGCCGGCCCGCCCGCACGGCCGCGTGGCCGCGTGGCCGGTAGCCGAGCCCGTACCCGAGTCCCGGCCGGAGGGGGCCGCCAGCACCGTAACCCGGTACTCAGCGCGATTCAGGCGGCGGTGCTCGCGGCGGTCCTCGTCGTCGGCGTCTCGCTCGGCCGGACACTGGCCCTGCCCGGTGACGCCGGGACGATGTCCCGGGTCGCGGACTGGGGACGGGTGAACCATCTGTCCTTCCTCGTGGACCAGTTCGACCGGCGTCGTTAGGGCCTGGCGTCTTAGAGCCTGGCGTCGTCAGGGCATGCTGCCTGGATCCGCGGCCGTCGGAGCGGCCCGGCGGGGGCATGCCCGGCGGGCGCCGTCGGCGGAGATGGGGCTTCGCGGCTCAGGCCCGCAAAAAGTTCGCAAAGATGGCGTACAACGTAGAGGTTTGCCGACCAGAGAGCGATTGTTGTCATCGTTGCCGTACTTGTCGCTTTATGGCCTCCATTGAGGATGATCGAATCAATGTCCGGGTAACCTGCGGATCCTCGGCCACGCGGACCATCCGGGCCGGCGGAGCAGGAGAAGCGGTCCCGGCGAAATTGGTTGCGCCCAGTTTGCCGAATCCTCTTGCATCCGATGGCCCTGGGCGTGTGAAATCGGTATCGGTAGGTCTGTCGCATTCCGTCGATCTCGCCGCGAAGAGGCCCGTCTCGGGCATCCTGGTCGCCGACGTTCGGCCGAGCGCGCGTCCTGGCCTGCCAAAGCATCCAGGGAGGCCACGTGCGTCCAAGACCCGCACCTTCTCCTGCGGCACCCCTGACCGTGAACAGTGGCGGCCAGGGGCGGGTGAGTCAGGACCGGGCTGGGCAGGGTCATGTCGGCAACGGCCGGGCCGGGCAGCTCCCGGACGCCTCCGATGGACCCGGCCGGCTGCCCACCGAGGCCGAGGCTGCCGCGATCACGGCGGCGGTCTTCGACAGCCCGCTGGTGTCCAGGGTGTCGCCGGATGGTCTGCGCATCACCGGCATCCGCACCTCGACCGGCGCACCCGACTGGGCGTTCGCGGTGTTGTCCCCGCCGGGCGGTACCGATCCGGCGATCGCGGTGCTGCGGTGGGACACCAGCTGCGGATGGGTGCTCGACCAGGTGGGGACGGCTCGGGTCGGGATCGGCGGTGGAGCGGCCGGACGGCACGACGACCTGCCGCGCGGGGCCATCACCCGTCGCCGCGGTGCCGGTGTCCGCCGCGGTTGCGAATCCGGCATCCGCCCAGGTGACGCGGCACGGCCCGGCTGAGCGACGGCGCCCTGCCGGCCTGGCGCCGCGCCAGCTACCGTCGTGAGGGTGTCGATGCCGGCCGCCGAGGCCTCAGGACAGCCCGGGACCCTCGTGGACTGGTTGCGTGCGCTTCCGGATCAGGCGTTGACCCGGCTCTTCCTCCTACGGCCGGACCTGGCGATGCCGCCCCCACCGGACTTCGAGGTGCTTGCGGCCCGCCTGGAGATCCGGGTCAGCGTGGCCCGCGCGTTGGAACGTCTCGACACGGGCGCCTGCGAGCTCCTGGAGGCGTTGACGATCCTTCCCCGGCCGGTGTCCCTGGCGGAGCTGACAAGGTTCTGCGGGCATCCGGAGGTGTCCGAGCCGGTGGGCCGGCTTCGTGACCTCGGGCTCATCTGGGGCGACGACGACGAGCTGCGGGTTACCGGGATGGTCGTCGACCTCCTCGGCGTGCGCCCGCTGGGGCTCGGCCGTCCCGTGCGAGCCTGCCTGACGACGTACCGGCAGTCCCAGCTCGCCCGGCTCCTGACCGCGGCCGGCCTGCCGGTGCCCCGGGGCGCGGCCGACGAGACGGCGACCGGGTTCGCCGTCCGGGAAGCGATGATCGAGGCGTTGAGCGGCGCCTTCGCGGACGCGGATCGGGTCCGGGAGTGGATCGACGCCTGCTCCTCCCGGGCGCGGCAGCTGCTGGACCGGCTGGCCGCGGGTCCGGCACTCGGCGCCACTACGGAGGCGGGCCGGTTGCTGGGGTTGCCCGCGGCCCGGACCCCGGTGGAGGAACTGCTCGCCCGCGGCCTGCTCGTCGGATTGGACGAGGAGACCGTCGAGCTGCCGCGCGAGGTTGGGCTGGTCGTGCGCGGCGAGCATCCGGCCGGGGTCCTGCACCCGCACCCGCCCGCCGTCGAGGGAGAGGTCGTCGGGGTGGCGGCGGCCGACGCCGCGGCGGCCCTGGCGGCGGACACCCTCGTCCGGTGGGTCACCACCCTGCTGGACGCCTGGGGCGCGAGCCCGGTCACCCCGCTGCGCACCGGCGGGTTGAGCGTGCGAGACCTGCGGGCCGCCGCGAAACTGCTCGACGTCGACGAGCGGGCCGCGGCCTTCGTGGTGGAGCTGGCCGCGGCGGCCGGCCTGGTCGACACGACCGCGGGGGTCGACGTCCAGTACGTGCCGACCACGGCCTACGACCGCTGGGGCACCGACCTGGTAGCTGCCCGGTGGGCCGTACTGGTCGAGGGCTGGATGCGCTCGTCGACCGCCGCCTGGCTGGTTGGCGAGCGGGACGAGCGGGGCCGGCAGATCGCTCCCCTGTCGCTGGACGTGCGGCGACCGGCCGCGCAGGACCTGCGTGCCCAGGTCCTGCGGGCGCTGGCCACGGCGCCCGCAGGGGTGGTGCCGACCGCGGAGTCGTTGCGTGCCCTGTTGACCTGGCGAGCGCCGCGGCGCGGCGGAACGCTGCTCGCCGGGATGATCGACGGAACGATTGTCGAGGCCGAGCTGCTTGGGCTGACCGGCCGGGGCGCGCCGAGCACGGTCGGTCGGTTACTCGCCACCCAGCTCGACGCGGAGAACGCCGATCCGGCGCGGAACGCGGGCATGCCGAGCCGATCGGCGGCTGGTGATCCCGCGCTGTGCGCCAGGCTCGCCGACGCGCTCGCGCCGCTGCTGCCCGAGCCGGTCGAGGAGCTGCTGCTGCAGGGGGATCTCACCGCGGTTGCCCCGGGCCCGCTGGTACCCCGGGTGGCTGCGGAGCTGGCGCGGATGGCGGACGTCGAGTCCGCGGGCGCGGCCACCGTCTACCGGTTCTCCGAGGCCTCGCTGCGTCGCGGCCTGGACTCGGGCCTGGTGGCGGAGGACATCCACGCGATGCTCGCCCGCCTCGGTCGAGGCGGGGTGCCGCAGGCCCTCACCTATCTGATCGACGACACCGCCCGGCGGCACGGCCGGTTGCGGGCTGGTCCTGCCGCGAGCTACCTGCGCTGCGAGGACACGGCGCTGCTCGCCGAAGTGGTCGCCAACCGGCGTACCCAGGCGTTGGGGCTGCGCCGGATCGCGCCGACGATCGTCATCTCCCCACTGCCGACCGCGGAGGTGCTCGTCGGCCTGCGCACCGCCGGGTTCGCACCGGTCGCGGAGGCCCCGGACGGGCGGGTGGTGCTGCGCCGGCCCGCCGCCTATCGGACGCCGGCGCGCCCCCGCGTGGCGTCGGTCGACGTGGCCGGCATCCGGATCAACCAGCTGCGCGACGTGGTCCGGCTGGTCCGCCGAGGCGACGACAGCGCACGGGCGGTCCGGGCAGCCGGTGAGGTTCCCGGCATCGAGGTCGGGCTCACCCGGTCCGCGCCGTTGATCCTGGTGCTGCTGCAGGGAGCCGTCCGGGACCGGCGCCGGGTGCTGCTGGGCTACGTCGACCAGCAGGGTGCGCCGAGCGACCGGATCGTGCGGCCCACCGCTGTCGAGGGCGGCTGGCTCACCGCGTGGGACGAACTCAGCGCCGGCCCGCGTCGTTTCGTCCTGCACCGGGTGACCGGCGTCGCCGACATCGACGACGCGTTCGGCGGGCCGCCGGTGGCGGCGGACTGGTCGGCCGCCGCGGAGGATCTCGCCGATCCGCCATGAGCCGGGCGGGCCGGTGCCGGTGTGCCCGCCTGCCTGCGGGACCCGCGGTGGTTTCAGTCGGGCTTCGGCCCCTCTGGATTACCGTGTCGGTGGTCGGCTGTACCGTCGAAGGGCGCCGGTGAACGAGCAGCGCGCCGCCGGTGTGATCGTGCCGGTGCGACGCCGGTGGCTCGCACCGCACCGATTGGTGCAGGGCGGCTCGTGTTGGTAGTTCACTAATGGGTCGATACCCACGGTGGAACCTACGGCGGACGGAAAGGGCGGTGGCGGGTGACGGATGGCCCGTTGATCGTCCAGTCGGACAAGACGTTGCTGCTTGAGGTCGAGCATCCGAGTGCTGCCGAGGCGCGGTCGGCCATCGCTCCGTTCGCCGAGCTCGAACGGTCTCCGGAGCATGTGCACACCTATCGGGTGACGCCGCTGGCGCTGTGGAACGCCCGTGCCGCCGGCCATGACGCTGAGCAGGTTGTCGATGCGCTGGTTCGCTTCTCCCGTTACGCCGTGCCGCACGCCCTGCTTGTCGACATCGCCGACACGATGGATCGCTACGGTCGGCTGCGCCTGGAGAACGACCCGGCCCACGGGCTGGTGTTGCGTGCTCTCGACCGGGTGGTGCTCGTCGAGGTGGCCCGGGCCAAGAAGGTCGTGCCGATGCTCGGCTCCCGCATCGACGACGACACAATCGCCGTGCACCCCTCCGAGCGCGGCCGGCTCAAGCAGGCGCTGCTCAAACTCGGGTGGCCGGCGGAGGATCTCGCCGGTTACGTCGACGGCGAGGCGCACCGGATCGAACTGCGCCAGGACGGCTGGGAGCTGCGCGACTACCAGAAGGGTGCGGTAGCCGGGTTCTGGGAGGGCGGGTCGGGGGTCGTCGTGCTGCCCGCGGGTGCCGGGAAGACCATCGTCGGCGCCGCGGCCATGGCCCAGGCCGGGGCGACCACGCTGATCCTGGTCACGAACACGGTGGCCGGCCGGCAGTGGCGGCACGAGCTGCTGCGCCGCACCTCGCTGACCGAGGAGGAGATCGGCGAGTACTCCGGGGAGCGCAAGGAGATCCGGCCGGTCACCATCGCCACCTACCAGGTGATGACGGCCCGGCGTAAGGGCGAATACCTGCACCTGGAGTTGTTCGGGGCCCGGGACTGGGGTCTGATCGTCTACGACGAGGTGCACCTGCTCCCGGCGCCGGTCTTCCGGATGACCGCCGACATCCAGTCCCGTCGTCGGCTCGGCCTGACCGCGACCCTCGTCCGGGAGGACGGCCGGGAGGGCGACGTCTTCTCGTTGATCGGGCCGAAGCGGTATGACGCCCCGTGGCGGGAGATCGAGGCACAGGGCTGGATCGCGCCGGCGCAGTGCACCGAGGTGCGCGTCACGCTCACCGAGGACGAGCGGATGGCCTACGCCGTCGCCGAGCCGGAGGAGCGGTACCGGATGTGTGCCACCGCCCGCAGCAAGCGGGCGGTGGTGGAACGTCTCGTCCGCCGGCACTCCGATGACCGGGTGCTGGTGATCGGCGCATATCTCGACCAGCTCGACGAGCTCGGGGAGCTGTTGGACGCCCCGGTCATCCAGGGTTCCACCCGTAACCGGGAACGGGAGCGGCTATTCGAGGCGTTCCGGACCGGGGAGATCACCACACTGGTCGTTTCCAAGGTCGCGAATGTCTCCATCGACCTGCCGGAGGCCGGGGTGGCCGTGCAGGTCTCGGGCACGTTCGGTTCCCGCCAGGAGGAGGCCCAGCGGCTCGGTCGGGTGCTGCGCCCCAAGGCCGACGGCCGCACGGCGCACTTCTACACGGTGGTGGCCCGCGACACCCTCGACCAGGAGTACGCGGCACACCGCCAGCGATTCCTCGCCGAGCAGGGCTACGCCTACACCATCGTCGACGCCGACGACGTCCTGGGGTAGCGGTCGGGGTCGCGCCATCACTCCGAGTCGGGCGGGTCGATTAGCTCGGCCGGCTGGATCGCCACCGGAAAGGGCTGAGTGGCGGTGAAGGTCTCCTTCCCGCTGACCGTGCGGGTGGCGAGGTACGCATCGGCGACCAGGTCGTACGCCTCGATGGTGGCGGTGTCCGGGTCGATCAGCCAGCAGGACGGCACGCCGCGTTGCCGGTAGAGATCGAGTTTGAGGGTGCGGTTGTAGCGCCGGGTGCTGGCGTCGGCCACTTCGATGACGAGGGACGGGGTGCCCCGGAGCCGACGGCCGGTGTCACCGCTCGCCGCTACCACGACATCCGGCACGAGCAGACTGCGGGGGGACAGC
The DNA here is from genome assembly GCF_977947065.1 of Frankia sp. CgJB1. Lineage (NCBI taxonomy): Bacteria > Bacillati > Actinomycetota > Actinomycetes > Frankiales > Frankiaceae > Frankia > Frankia sp. CgJB1. The sequence goes on along the minus strand of NZ_CDWTNB010000003.1, from coordinate 9,531 downwards.
TCCACCCCGATCCCGGCCGGCAGGATCTGAGCTCCGGAGGAGGCCGTGCCCGCCAGGATCCGGACCAGGCGCGCCGTGACGCGGGCCCGCAGCGGTGTCGGCCATGGTCGCAGGACGCACAAGCCGTCCAGGAGTTCGAACCGAGCGTCATCATGTCCGCCTGTGTCGAGATCTTCCACGGTGACCGGGGGAGTGGGAACGGTCATCGAGGGGCGATGGGAGCGCGGCTGTGCGGGGGCCTGAACCACGAGGGCTATCGTGCCTGTCGCCGTGGCCGCTGTCTAAAGCTGGCATGCGTTAATTGTCCGTGTCGCGGTAAAAGGTCGAAGTCTAACGAAGGTGACCTTCGAATTGTTCAAAAGGAGTGACATAAAGCTCTTGTCTCTTGGATTACCCGCTGGTAATTTGATCGCCGTCGATGGCGGCCGAGAAGAGCGTTCTTGGAAAGATCGCCTTTGGGAGTGCCTTCCGGCGTTCGCTCCGTCCCGAGCGGCGCCCGCTCCCACGCCGGAGAGCTCGCCCTCGCGGAACCTCCCGTCCGCGGGGGCGAGCCTTGCCCCGCACGGGGCCTTCGGCGCAGTGCGGGGACCCCTGGCATCAGGGTGGAGGCGGGGTTTCCGTCAGCTCGCCTTCGGCGAGCTTCCTGGGGTAGCCGTCGGAGCCTCGGCTGTGATGCACGGGCGAACGCACGAGGGCGGCCCCGGGAGAACCGGAGCCGCCCTCGGCCAGACGGTGGTGCAGGGTACAGCAGGTGACGAATTGGACTAGAAGTCCATGTCGCCGCCGCCGCCCGGGACTGCCGGGGCCGGGTTCTTCTCCGGCTTGTCAGCGATGACGGCCTCGGTGGTGAGGAACAGGCCGGCGATCGACGCGGCGTTCTGCAGGGCGGAGCGGGTGACCTTGGCCGGGTCGATGATGCCGGTGCCGATCAGGTCGACGTACTCGCCGGTGGCCGCGTTCAGGCCGTGGCCGGTCGGCAGGTTGCGGACCTTCTCGACCACGACGCCGCCCTCGAGACCGCTGTTGAAGGCGATCTGCTTGATGGGCGCCTCGAGCGCGAGCCGGACGATGTTGGCACCGGTCGCCTCGTCGCCGGACAGGTCCAGCTTCTCGAAGGCGGTGATCGACGCCTGGAGCAGCGCGACGCCACCACCGGCGACGATGCCCTCCTCGACGGCGGCCTTCGCGTTGGACACCGCGTCCTCGATGCGGTGCTTCTTCTCCTTGAGCTCGACCTCGGTGGCCGCGCCGACCTTGATGACGGCGACGCCGCCAGCCAGCTTCGCGAGCCGCTCCTGGAGCTTCTCGCGGTCGTAGTCCGAGTCCGACTTCTCGATCTCGTTGCGGATCTGGCTGACCCGACCGGCGATCTGGTCGGGGTCGCCGGCACCCTCGACGACGGTCGTCTCGTCCTTGGTGACAACGATCTTCCGGGCACGGCCGAGCAGGTCGAGCGAGGTGCTCTCGAGCTTGAGGCCGACGTCCTCGGAGATGACCTGACCACCGGTCAGGATGGCGATGTCGCCCAGGATCGCCTTGCGGCGGTCACCGAAGCCGGGGGCCTTCACCGCGACGCTCTTGAAGGTGCCGCGGATCTTGTTGACGACCAGGGTGGCCAGCGCCTCGCCCTCGACATCCTCAGCGATGATCGCCAGCGGCTTGCCGGTCTGCATGACCTTCTCCAGTAGCGGGAGCAGGTCCTTGACCGCGGAGATCTTGCTGTTGACGATCAGGATGTACGGGTCGTCCAGGACGGCTTCCTGACGGTCCGCGTCCGTGACGAAGTACGGCGAGATGTAGCCTTTGTCGAAGCGCATACCCTCGGTGAGCTCGAGCTCGAGGCCGAAGGTGTTGCTCTCCTCGACGGTGACGACGCCTTCCTTGCCGACCTTGTCCAGCGCCTCGGCGATGAGGCCGCCGATGGCCGAGTCACCCGCGGAGATGGACGCCGTGGAGGCGATCTGCTCCTTGGTCTCGACCTCCTTGGCCTGCTTGGACAGCTCCTCGGAGACGCGCTCGACCGCGACCTCGATGCCCTTCTTCAGCCCGAGGGGGTTGGCGCCGGCGGCCACGTTGCGCAGACCCTCGCGCACCAGGGCCTGGGCCAGGATGGTGGCGGTGGTGGTGCCGTCACCCGCGACGTCGTTGGTCTTCTTCGCGACTTCCTTGACGAGTTCCGCGCCGATCTTCTCGTACGGGTCCTCGAGCTCGATCTCCTTGGCGATGCTCACACCGTCGTTGGTGATCGTGGGTACGCCCCACTTCTTCTCCAGCACGACGTTGCGGCCCTTCGGCCCGAGCGTGACCTTGACCGCATCGGCCAGCTGGTTCATGCCGCGCTCCAGGCCGCGCCGAGCCTCCTCGTCGAAGGCAATGATCTTCGGCATGGTTTCTGGGTCCTCCCAGTGGGATGGCAGGTTCGATGGCCTGGCCCTAACGACGCCCGCGACGGACGGCTCCCGCCTGCTCCGGACCCGGGTGATGCACCTCGGACACAGCGCGGATCGGGCAGCCTCGCCGTTTCAGCCTTGGCACTCCCTAGACGAGAGTGCCAGCTCTTGTTTAGCACTCGGCACGAGTGAGTGCAAGCTGACCCATGGTTCCGCGTGCCCGGCTCCGATCCCCCCGCGGCGCCTCGCCGTCGTCCGTGGCTCTTCCGTTGGTCCGGCGTGGTCCACGAAGTTCGTCGAATGCGCTGTGCCGGGCTGTGCTGCGCCCGAGTCAGTCGTCGCCGAGGCCGGCGGCCTCGAAGGCGCGCAGCGACGGCTTGATCGTCGCGGTCGGTCCGCCCGTCTCGACGAGGGGGTCAAGCGTCTTCAGCCCGTCGCCGGTGTTGTAGAGGATGGTCTCGGCGGCCGGGTCGAGCAGCCCCTCGCGCAGCAGCCTGCGCAGAGTGGCCACGGTGACGCCACCGGCCGTCTCGCCGAAGACGCCTTCGGTGCGGGCGAGCAGCCGGATCCCGTCGATGATCTCCTCGTCGGTCACGTCCGTGATCGCCCCGCCGGTCCGCCGAGCCACGTCGAGGGCGTAGGGGCCGTCGGCCGGGTTGCCGATCGACAGCGACTTGGCGATTGTGGTGGGCCGGACCGGGGCGACGGTCTCGACGCCGCGGGCGAACGCGGCGGCCACCGGGTTGCAGCCGGCCGCCTGCGCACCGAACACCCTGTACGGCGCCGGCTCGACCAGGCCGAGCCGGCCGAGCTCACCGAAGGCCTTGTCGATCTTTGTCAGTAGCGAGCCGGAGGCGATCGGCACGACGACCTGCTCGGGCAGCCGCCAGCCGAGCTGCTCGGCGACCTCGTAGCCGAGCGTCTTGGACCCCTCGGCGTAGAAGGGGCGGACGTTGACGTTGACGAACGCCCACTCGTACTCCCCGGCCAGTTCGCTGCACAACCGGTTCACGTCGTCGTAGTTGCCCTGGATGGCGACCAGCGTCCCGCCGTACACCCCGGTGGAGACCGTCTTGCCGGCCTCGAGGTCGTGCGGTACGAGCACCACCGAGCGCAGCCCGGCACCGGCCGCATGCGCCGCCACCGACTGCGCGAGGTTGCCCGTCGAGGCGCAGGCGACCGTGGTGAAGCCCAGCTCGCGGGCGGCGGTGAGCGCCACGGAGACGACCCGGTCCTTGAAAGAATGGGTGGGGTTGGCGCTGTCGTCCTTGATATAGAGCGTCTTCATCCCCAGCTCCGCGGCGAGCCGCGGGGCCGGGCGCAGCGGCGTCCAGCCGGCCCCGAGGGAGACCCGCCGCGCCGGGTCATGCCCGGCGGGCAGCAGCCCGACATAACGCCACAGGTTCGCCGGACCGCGTTCGATGGACTCTCGGGTCACTCGAGCCAGCAGGTCCGGGTCGTAGGCGATTTCCAGGGGAGCGAAGCATTCCACGCACACATGCGTAGGGGACAGCGGGTAGGTGGCGCCGCAGTGCCGACAGGACAGCGAGACCGCGGGGTTCGCGACGTCGAGGGCGGGACCGGTGGCACGCTCGGGCGCGAGTGTCATGAAGAAGCTCCTCATCTTTCCCGGGGCAGTCTGCCACCAGGACGGAATTAGCACCTGCCGCGCACGGGATGCGGGTGGTTGCCGGGGCTTCGCTGGGCCGTTCCCTCTGCCCCTCTGGATGAGCCAGATGAAGTTGTCTGTCCGTACTGTAGACCGTAGACCGTGCGCGGGTGGTCGTGCACCGGTGTTGCCTCTGGTTGTGGACATGATATGGGTCGGTCGGAGGTTTCTCGGTGTGGTCTCACCGGTGCGGGCGGGTCCTGCCCGCTCGCACCGGCCGCGCGCGCCCCCATGCCCGGAGATCGACCCGATCACGCCAGAGCCAGGGAGTCTGTAACAGTGAGTATCCGCGTCGTCTATACCGATCTTGACGGCACGATGGTCGGTCCCAAGGGTTGTTTCTTCCGGGCGGAGGGGGGAGCGATCACCCTGGAGCCGGCTCGTGCGCTCGCCGAGCTGCACGGCGCCGGCGTTGCGCTGGTCCTGGTCAGCGGGCGTACCCGTCCGCAGCTTCTCGAGGCCGTGGCGATCTTCGGCGCGGACGGGTTCATCGGGGAGCTCGGCGCGATCGTCGGCTGGAACGAGGGGCGCGACAGCGAGATCCTGCGCGGCGCGATGCCGCCCGACTTCGACCAGGTACCGGAGTACCTGCTCGACCGGATGGTCGAGCGCTACCCCGGGCGGCTGGAGCTGCACACCCCCTCGCACTCCGGCCGGGAGGTCGACGTCATGCTTCGCGGGAAGATCGAGGTGTCGGAGGTCGACGGCTGGCTCGCCGAGACCGGGTTCCCCTGGTTGAGCATGCGCGACAACGGGCTGATCTCGCCGGTCCACATGCCTGATCTCGGAGTGAATCCGCATGTCTACCATCTGGTCCCGGACGGTGTGGGCAAGGGGGACGCGGTCGCCTACGACCTCAAGCGGCGCGGGGTGTCACCGGCCGAGGCGATCGCCATCGGCGATTCCGCCAGCGACCTGGCCATGGCTCCCCATGTCGGGCGGATGCACCTGGTCGCGAACGCGGTGCGGCACCCGGACATCGCCGCCTTGCTGGCGCGGTACGACAACGTCACGGTCGAGGCGGGCCCGGTCGGCGCCGGCTGGGCCAGCGCGGTGCGAGCGGCCGTCGCCGCCTGAACGCGGTCCGCCTGAACGCCGTCCGCGCGTCGACGTTCGGCACCGGCAGGGCAGACCGGACGGTCACCGGTCGGCGGCGAGGGCGTGCAGCTGGTCGGTGAACCAGAGCTGGGGCGGCAGCCGCCCGGCGACGGCGGCCAGCTCCTCGGCGCGCCGGCGCCGCTCGGGGGCGGGCATCGTCAGGGCGGTGTGCAGAGCCCGCGCGGTCGCCTGGATGTCGAACGGGTTGACGACCAGCGCCGCCGTGCCCATCTCCGCGCAGGCTCCGGCCTCCCGGGAGAGCACGAGGAGGCATCCCTGATCGAGACGATCGGCCCCTCCTTGGCGACGAGGTTCATGCCGTCCCGGATCGGGTTGACGACGAGCACCTCCGCGAGCGAGAGGGCCGCGATCGACCGGGGGCAGTCGTCGGTGATCTCCAGCCGCAGCGGCAGCCAGGTGTCCGTGGCGAACTCGTCCTCGATCTCCGCGGCTAGGCGTTGCACCGCGGCGGTGTATTCCCGGTACTCCGGCAGATCGTGCCGTGACGGGTAGGCGCAGACCAGGTGCATCACCTTGCCGCGCCATTCCGGACGGGTGCGCAGCAGCTCCCGGTAGGCGTCGAGACCGCGGACGATGTTCTTGGACAGCTCGGTGCGGTCGACCCGGACGATGAGCCGCCGCCCGCTGGCCAGGTCGACCAGCTCGGCGGCCCGGGCGGCCACGTCGGTGGCGGCGGCCCGGCCGTGCAGCTCGTCCGCGTTGACGCCGAGCGGATGTACCCCGATCCGCACCGTCCGGTGCCGCCCGGCTTCCCGTCCCGGCCCGGCCGTCCCGACGGTCACCGCCCGCCGCTCGATCCGCAGTCCGAGGAGGTCGCGGCAGCATTCCTGGAACGCGTCGGCCCAGGCGTCGGTGAGGAACCCGAGCCGGTCGGCGCCGAGCATGCCGCGCAGGATCTGTTCGCTGACGTCGTCCGGGAGTATCCGGAAGTACTCCGGCGGTGCCCAGGGAGTGTGGCTGAAGTGGGCGATCCGCAGGTCCGCCCGCAGCGCCCGCAGCCGGGCGGCGACCAGGGTCAGGTGGTAGTCCTGGATCAGCACCGAGGCGCCCGGGGCGGCCTCGTGCGCGAGGGCCTGGGCGAACATCTCGTTGTAGGTCTCGTACGCTTCCCAGTCGCGGCGGAACGCCGGGCCGAAGACCGGCTGCGACGCCGGCGCGTAGAGCAGGTGGTGGATGAACCAGAGCGTGCGGTTCGCGACTGCGTTGTAGGCGCGGTCAAAGACGACCTGGTCGACGTCGAGCATCCGGACGGCGGCGCCGCCGGTGTCGTGGCCGGCGAGATCGAGGCGGCCGGCGGGCGCGGAACGCGCTGCCCGGCGATCGGCGTCACTGAGGGCGGCACACACCCACGCCATCGGACCGTCACAGTCGTCGGCCGCCACCCGGCTGAGGCCACTGACGAGGCCGCCGGCGCCCCGCCGGATCCGCAGCTTCCCGTCGTCCCCGACGGCGAACGCCACCGGCCCCCGGTTGGAGGCGACCAGCACCCGCGCGGTGCCAGTCGGCCACAGCCGCGGCAGGGTGTCTTCCTCGGCTCCCGGCATCCGACGCACACTGCGGAGAGTAGGCCATCCGCTCAGCCCTGTACGCCGGTCCATCAAGATCGTCTTGTCTGGCGGTGGAGGCTCACGAATCGGCGACAGATGTCTCACGGAAATGCCGTTGGCTTAGGGATGCCGGTGGGGTGAGCCCCGGGGGGCGGGCTGAGCGCGCCCTATGGGGATGAGCGAAGAGGGCACGAGCGGTCAGCCGCTGAGCCGCTCGACCAGCACCTCCAGCAGGGCGACCATCCCGGCGGGCCCGCCCACGACCAGGTCGGCGCGTTCGCGGATCACGTCCGGGACCTCCGGGCTGTCGCTGCACACGGTGATACCGGGCAGCCCGCCCGCCCGTAGCTCGTCGACGGCCTCGAATGCCGGCAGATCGCCGTAGTCGTCCCCGGCGACCAGCACCGAGCGCGCCTGGCGGGCCGCGATGAGCTCGCGCAGCGCACCGCCCTTGTCGTGCCCGGGCGGACGCAGTTCCAGCACTCGCTTGCCCGGCGCCGCCTCCAGCCCATGGTCTTCAGCTAGGGCCGTCAACGCCGGCGTGAGCGCGGCGAGCGCCGAGTCCGGATCGGCGGTGCGCCGCACGTGTACCACCAGCGCCTGGTGCTTGTCCTCGACGGCGGTGCCGACCGGGGCGTCGCGGAGCAGTTCGGGCAGCGCCGCGCGGACCGCGGCGACCCCGGGCAGCGGCTCGGGACTGCTGATCGCGCGGCTGCCCGAGTCCCAGTGCTGCAGTCCGTACTGGCCAAGGATGATCAGGTTCCCGAAGTCGGGGATCTTCTCCAGCCCGGTCAGTTCCAGCAGCGAGTCCACCGACCGTCCGGTGATGACGGCGAGGGTGCCGACCTCATGGGAGATCCGGCGCAGCGCCTCCATCGCCCCCGGCGCCGGGACGGCGTCCGACGGCCGCGGGACGATCGGAGCGAGGGTGCCGTCGTAGTCGAGGGCGATCAGGGCGCGTTCGGGCGCGGTGAGCAGGGCGGCGAGTCCAGCGCCCCCGGCGGGTGTGCGGGGGGCGGGTGGGCTGTGTGGCGCGGATTCGGTCACTGGGCCTTCCTCGGTCACGGGGCGAGGTGGTCGGGCGCCGGTGAGGAGCGTGGCGCGGCGGTCAAGTGATCATTTTTCCGGGCGGGCGGGGAAGTCGCGGGTGATCATCAGGATCAGTGCGTCGGTGGAGACGATTCTGGTCTTCGACTGGGGCACGATGCTCTCGATGCCCGGCATCGCCTCCTTCAGGGCTCGGGCGGCGTCGGCGTCGTAGAAGACCGTCGTCACCGGGACGTTGTAGATCGACTGGTAGTTGCCCACCCGCTCGACCCGGAACCCGGCCGACTCGACCTGCTTGGCGGCCACCTCGGCGAGCCCGGCGACCCGCGAGTTGTTCAGGACGACCACCGGGGCCGTGGCCTTCGGTCCCGGCGGGGCCGGCGGCTTCGTCGCGGTGGACGCGGACGGCGCCGGCGTCGGTTCCAGGGACGCCGGCGCTGTCTTCGTGGCCCCCGGGCCGGGGGCCGGGGACGTGGCCGCCGCGCGGTGCGGCGATGGGGCCGGAGTGGTCCGGCCGCCGCCGGCTTGGTCCGTGCCCGGCTGCGCCGAGTGCGTCGGGGCCGCGACCTGGGTGGTGGAGCCGTCCGCGTCGGACGGGCCGTTCAGCAGATTGACCACCAGGATGCCCGCGAGTACGGCGAGAACCGCGACGACGCCCGCGCCGAGGGTGTGGAGCCGGTCCGGGCGCCGCCGGTGGGGACGCCGCGGCGGTGCGTTCGTGGCAGGTGTCATGCGTGGTCTTACCCCTCGGCCCGGTCACGTCGGCCGGATCGGGCCGCCCGACGTTGCTCCCGCAGCCGGCGCAGCCGGCGGACCAGCATCGGATCGGCTATCAGCGCGGCTTCCGAATCGATCACCCGGTTTAACAATTGGTAGTAGCGTGTTGATGACAGCCCGAACTCGGCCCGGATCGCCTCCTCCTTGGCTCCCGGGTGACGCCACCAACCCTGCTCGAAGCGCAACATGCGACGGTCGCGATCGGACAGTTCGTTGGGTGGGACGTCCGCCCGCGCTGGTTTCTCGGGCGCTGGTTTCTCGGGCGGCAGGCTCTCGGGCGGTAGAGGGTGTGCTGCCTCCACAGCGGGACCTCCTCGGGACGCATCCGGGACGATGGGCGCGATAGTGCGCCGACGTACCACGCCCGGTATGGTGCGCCGCCCACTATTTCACCCCGTGGGTCCGACATCCTCGGCGTCTCTGGCAACACACGTTCCGCCCGCGGTCCGGCCGCCCGACGCGGATCTGATGAGACGCTCGCGGGAGGCTCCCACCTGGTCCTGGCCAGGTCAGAGTTCCGGCCAGGTCAGAGCGCCCCGATTGGCTGTCATTGGCACCGATTGGCACCGATTGGCCTCCGGGCAGGCGGGGCACGCCGTGTGGTGACCTACTCTTGGCCGGTGAGCCGGCGCTTCACCCGCACCACCGAGGACTTCGTCTGCCTGGTCTGCGGGACGGCCGTGCGTGGTGACGGGTACACCAACCACTGCCCGTCCTGTCTGTCGTCGCGGCACGTCGACGTCAACCCCGGCGATCGGGCGGCGCGGTGCGGCGGTGTGATGCGGCCGGTCGCGGTGGAGAGCCGTACGCACGATCTGGTCATCACGCACGTCTGCGAGCGGTGCGGGCATCGGCGCCGCAACCGGTCCGCTCCGGCGGACGATCGCGACACGCTGCTGGCGGTCGCCGCCGCGGTCGCGCAGGCGGCGACGGCCCCAGGGCTGCCGGCCCCAGGGCTGCCGGCCCCAGGGCTGCCGGGCCC
>NZ_CDWTNB010000002.1:70904-75211 GCF_977947065.1 Frankia sp. CgJB1 | reverse complement strand
GGCGATGGAGCGCAGCCGATCGACCGCTCCCGGGACGGCGAACTGGGCCGCCGACGAAGTAGCCCCGGCGGGCGCGGGCGGCGTCCTCGAAGGCGCTGAGGACCCGGTAGACCCCGGCGAACCCGCCCGGGTGCCGCTCGCTGGTCACCGCGCCGCGGGTGACGATGCCGTGGCGCTCGAGCAGCGCCTCGGCCAGCGCGTGGGCGCGCCGGGTCGGATCGGTGTCCCGCTCGGGCAGCAGCGACCAGCGGCCGGCGGCCGTCGGGGGGCCGGTCCGCCGCGGTATCGCCGGCCGTCCGTACCGTGCCGCCCGGGGACGGGGGATGGCGGCGGAACCCAGCAGGGCGCGCAGCGGGGCGAGAGTGTCGTTGGTCACCCGCCCCGCCCAGACAAGATCCCAGAGCGCGGTGGCGAGCGCCGTGTCGTCGAGCGAGCCCATCCGGTCGGACAGCGCCCGGAAGAACAGGGCCGCCCCGCCGGTGAGCGCGTCGAGAATCGCGGTGTGCAGTGGACCCGAGGCGATCTCCGGGTCGGGCGGAGACAGCAGCAGGGGCGCGGTGTCGGCGAGGACCAGGGTCAACCAGCCGCCGTCCCCGGGCAGCCCGCCGGCGCCCGCCCAGTGCACCTCGCCGGCGGAACACAGCTCGTCGAGCATCGCCGGTGAGTAGTCGGCGACGCGGGCCGGGAGGACGAGCTGTTCCCACGCGCTCGCCGGGATCAGCGCGCCCTGCAGCTGCTCGACGGCGCGCAGCACGCCGTCCACCCCCCGGCCACGTCCGCTGGTGACCGACTGCCAAGCCGGTAGGAAGGCACCGAGGACCCGGGGCGGCACCGCCTCGACCTCCTTGCGCAGGGCGGCCAGGCTGCGTCGTCGCAGCGCGCGCAGCACGCCCGCGTCGCACCACTGCTCACCGCCGCGGTCGGGATGCAGCTCGCCGCGGACGAGGCGGCCGCCGCGGACCAGCCCGTCCAGGACACCGGCGACCACCGCCGTGCCCAGCCCCAGCCGGGCGGCCGGTTCCTCGGTGTCGAACGGTCCGTGGGTACGGGCATAGCGGGAGATCAGGTCTCCGAGAGGGTCACGCACCGGTTCGGTGAAGGCGTCGGGAACTCCCACCGGCAGCGGTACGCCCAGGGCGTCGCGCAGCCGGCCGGCGTCCTCGATCGCGACCCACCGCTCCTCGCCGGCGATACGGACCCGCAGGGCCCGGCGGGTCTGTTCGAGCTCGGCGAGCCAGCCCAGGGTGGCACCCCGGGCGACCGCCTCCGCGGTGGTGAGGTCGCCGAGCATGCGCAGCAGGTCGGCCACCCCCTCGACATCGCGGGCGTGGCGGTCCGGGGCGAGCCGCGCGAGCTCCGCGGCGACCTGCGCGAGCGCCGCGGGATCGATCAGCTCCCGCAGGTCCGCCTCGCCGAGGAGTTCGGCCAGCAGGGAGCTGTCCAGTGACAGCACCTGCGCCCGGCGTTCGGCCAGCGGCGCGTCCCCGTCGTACATGAAGGCGGCGACGTAGCCGAACAGCAGGGCGGAGGCGCACGGAGACGGGGACGGCGTCTCCACCTCCACCACCCGCAGCGTGCGGGCCGACACCTCGCGCATCAGCTCCGCGAGCGCCGGAACGTCGAACACGTCCTGCAGGCACTCCCGCATGGTCTCCAGCACGACGGGGAAGCTGGCGAACGTCGCGGCGACGGACAGCAGCTGTGCGCTGCGCTGGCGCTGCTGCCACAGCGGGGTCCGTCGCCCCGGGGTCCGGCGGGGCAGCAGCAGGGCCCGCCCGGCACACTCGCGGAACCGGCTGGCGAACAGGGCGCTGCTCCCGATCTCCGCCCGCACGATCGCGTCGATCTCGTCCGGCTCGAACAGCGCGAGATCGGCGCCGGGCGGCTCGGCGGCATCCGGGATCCGGGATCCGGGCGACGATGCCGTCGTCGGTGTGCATGATCTGGACGTCGACCCCGTACCGCTCGCGCAGCCGGGCGCCCAGGGCGAGCGCCCAGGGTGCGTTCACCGGAGCACCGAACGGGGAGTGCACCGCCAGGCGCCAGTCGCCGATCTCATCCCGGAAACGCTCCACGACGATCGTCCGATCGTCACTGAGACGGCCGACGGCCGCCTTCTGCTCGTCGAGGTAGCGCAGCAGGTTGGCGGTGGCCCGATCGTCGAGGCCGGCGGCCCGGACACGGTCGGCCGCCGCCTGCGCCGGCAACCTGGTGATCTCGCGCAGGAACGCGCCGAGCGCGCGGCCGAGTTCGGCGGGTCGGCCTGGGGCGTCGCCATGCCAGAAGGGGAGCCGACCGGGCCGTCCCGGAGCCGGCGTCACCAGGACCCGGTCGGCGGTGATCTCCTCGATGCTCCAGCTGGATGAGCCGAGGAGCACCACGTCGCCGACCCGCGACTCGTAGACCATCTCCTCGTCGAGTTCCCCGACCCGGCTGGAGCGCTCCCCGACGAGGAAGACGCCGAACATGCCCCGGTCGGGAATGGTGCCTCTGCTGGTCACGGCGAGCCGCTGGGCGCCCGGGCGGGCGGTGAGGATCCCGGTGACGCGGTCCCAGGTGATGCGGGGGCGCAGTTCGGCGAACGCGTCGGAGGGGTAGCGGCCGGCGAGCATGTCCAGGACCGCCTCGAAGGCGGAGGCCGGCAGCGTCGCGAACGTCGCGGTGCGTCGGACCAGCGCGCCGAGCTCGTCGACGTGCCAGTCCTCCATCGCCGTCATTGCCACGATCTGCTGGGCCAGCACGTCGAAGGGGTTGCGCGGGTACCGCAGCCGCTCGATCGCCCCCGAGCGCATCCGCTCGGCGACCACGGCGCATTCGAGCAGGTCGCTGCGATGCTTCGGGATGATGACGCCGCGACTGGTGGCGCCGACCTGGTGGCCCGCGCGGCCGGTGCGCTGCATCCCGGCGGCGACGCTCGGCGGGGACCCGATCTGCACGACCAGGTCGACGGCTCCCATGTCGATGCCGAGTTCCAGGCTGGAGGTCGCGACGACCGCGGGCAGCCGGCCAGCCTTGAGATCTTCCTCGATTCCGGCCCGTTGCTCCCGGCTCACGCTGCCGTGGTGGGCCCGCGCGATCTCCGGCCACGCCGTGCCGCCGCCCTGACCCGAGGCGCCCATCAACGCCGCGGGTGACGTCCGGCTGGCTTCCCCCGGCCCGTCCCCGGCCACGGATTCGCCCGCGGCGGTGGCCGCGGCGAGCCGTTCGGCGTACAGCTCGTTCAGCCGGGCGCAGAGCCGCTCCGCGAGCCGGCGCGAGTTGGCGAAGACGATGCTGGCGGAATGGGCCAGCACGAGGTCGAGGACATGCTGCTCGACCGCCGGCCAGATCGACGCTCGGTGCGGTGCGGAGGCCGCCGAGCCGTCCGGGGACCCGTCGAGGAGCTGTCCGCCGAGCCGGGTCATGTCCTCGACCGGCACCACGACGTCGATCTGGAGGGTCTTGGCCGCGGGCGGGCGGACCACCGCCACCGGGGCCGTTCCGCCCAGAAAGCGGGCGACCTCCTCGACCGGCCGCACCGTGGCGGACAGGCCGATCCGCTGGGCCGGGGTGTCCAACAGGGCGTCCAGACGCTCCAGGCTCAGCGCGAGGTGGGCGCCACGCTTGGTGCCCGCCACCGCGTGGACCTCGTCGACGATCACCGTCCGGACGCCGCGCAGCGACTCCCGCGCGGCACTGGTGAGGATGAGGAAGAGCGACTCCGGGGTGGTGATCAGGACGTCGGGGGGCCGGGCGCCGAAACCGCGCCGTTCGGCGGCGGGGGTGTCGCCCGACCGCAGACCCACGGTCACGTCCGGCTGGGGTAGACCGAGCCGTTGCGCGGCGGAGCGTATCCCCGCGAGCGGCGCCCGCAGGTTCCGTTCGACGTCGATGGCCAGCGCCTTGAGCGGGCTGACGTAGAGCACCCGGCAGCGCCGGGTGGGCTCGGCCGGCGGCGCCGAGCGGGCCAGCGTGTCCAGCGACCACAGGAAGGCGGCCAGCGTTTTCCCCGAACCCGTGGGTGCGACGACCAGCGCGTTGCCGCCGGTGCGAATCGCCTCCCACGCGCCCCGCTGGGCGGGGGTCGCGGCGGTGAAGGCCGCGCCGAACCAGCTCCGGGTCGGGGCGGAGAACGCCGTGAGCGGATCCGGCGGATCGGGGGAAGCGAAGCTGGGCACGTTGACCAGTCTGCGTCGAGGGACCGACAACTTTCCGCCGGTGTGGTTCAGGCCGGGCCCGCCGTGGGGCCCGGCCTCGACCCGGTCGTGGTTCCCGCGACCGTGGTTCCCCCCCCCCCCCCCCCCCCTGGCCCTCCCGCCGGCACCCCC